>DMOT01000029.1:3033-6042 GCA_003456765.1 Bacillota bacterium | reverse complement strand
GTCCGTAAGGGGTGATGTTGAATCCTCAGAAGCAATCATCTCGCCGATGCGTTTTTTCACGCTCGCGCTGGACGCGGCGTCTCCGTCGGAAGTGCTCACCCCGGAGCCGAAAAAGAACCTCAGTTCAAAGAGGCCACGGGGAGTCTGCGCGTACTTGCCGGCAGTTGCCCGGCTCACAGTAGATTCATGCATCTCTATGTCATCCGCGACTTCCCGAAGAGTGAGGGGCCGCATACGAAGAATCCCGTGGTCGAAGAAATCGCGTTGGTGCCTGACTATCGATTCCGATACCCGCACGATCGTAGAACGCCGCTGCTCGACAGCTCGTATCAGCCCTAAAGCCGAGTTGAGCTTGCCCTTGATGAAATCCCTGGCAGCGTCATCCACATCGGGATCTCTCAGCATAGACCTGTACCTCTCGCTCAACATGAGCCTGGGAAGAGCAGAGTCATTGGGAATAACAATGTACTCTCCCTCAACATGCTCAATGAAGACGTCAGGCACTACGTATCTGATTTGGCTGTCGCCCATAAACCCAGCCCCCGGGCGGGGATTAAGAGTGCGAATGAAATCGACGGCCTCCTGCACTTCCCGGACGTCCACGCCTAGCTGTGTCGCTACTTTGACCATGCGTCCGGCAGCAATATCGCCTAGATGCGATGCGACTATCCTTCGTGCAAGGCACTTCAGCTTCTCGCCAGCGGCTGATGCGCAGATCTGAAGATCCAGGCACTCCTCGATGCTCCGGGAACCCACCCCCACAGGCTCAAAGCCTTGTATCAAAGAGAGCGCACGCTCCACATCTTCATCTTCCACGCCAAGCACTTCAGCAACATTTCTGATACTGCCGCGGAAGAAACCGTCCCCGTCTATGCAGCCCAGCAAGTACTGGCCGATCCGAAGAATCCGTGGTTCCCTGCAGACAAGCCTCAGCTCCATATGGTATCTTTCTTCCATCGACGGTTCCCATTTTATGAGTCGAACAGGGTCGAAATCGGCGTCGGGATCGGCGGGCGCACGCACCCATCCAATGTCGGTACCGTCGTCAAAGAAACGTTCCCAGTCTATGTCATCGTCATCGCTGCCAGGATCGGATTCGACGTCTGCACTTCCTGAATCAGTCTCTTCCAGCCTCTCGCGGGCCGTTTCTGCTTGCTCTTCTTCGAGAACAGGATTCTGGAGTAGCTCATTCCGGACATACTCCACAAGATCGGCTGTGGAGAGCTGAAGCAGGTGTATAGCCTGCCTCAACTCCGGAGTCATGACAAGCTTCTGGACCTGTTGTTGAACAAGCGCATACGACATTTCCACGTTGGTCCACCTCAACTCCCCTGTTGCCCACGTAGCCTATCAGCAGTCTCGGCGATCCTCCTCATTCTGTGGTTCACACCCGACTTACTCAGCCGGGGTGAAAGCATCGCACCAAGTTCCGTAAGGCTTGCTTCCGGGTAGTCAAGCCTGAGCCACGCGATCTCGCGAAGTGCCGGAGACAACCGGCCTATGCCCATCATCTCGTCTATTAGCTGAATATCCTGGACCTGCTTGACAGATGCCTCGACCACTTTGGCGACATTTGCGTTTTCAGCATTGACAAGCCTGTTCACATCATTTCTGATCGACCGCACGATCCTGGCGTTCTCCAATTCCAGCAAGGAGTTGGCTGCCTCGATGACCCGAAGGAACTCCACAACATCATCCCCGTGCTTTATATATACGACGCTGCGCTCTCGGCGCTCCACTATGCCGGCCTTGATCTCGAATTGCCTTAGCAGCCTGGCAATCTCCTCAGCATGGCTCCGGTATCTCAACGCCATCTCAACATGGTATCCCTTTTCGGGCTCTCCCATATAGCCCGACCCCAGAAAAGCCCCTCGCAGGTAAGCCCTGACGCAGCAACGCTTCCTGACGATTGCAGGGTCAATCCCG
Organism: Bacillota bacterium; assembly: GCA_003456765.1. Lineage (GTDB taxonomy): Bacteria > Bacillota > DTU025 > DTU025 > DTU025 > UBA10085. The sequence goes on along the minus strand of DMOT01000029.1, from coordinate 4,116 downwards.
CTGGTCAGACCTGCGCTCCCGTAGATGCCAAGGACTTCTAGAAGCTCTACTGTCTGATCATGGTCAGCAATTAGCACGACATATGTGTTGCCTCTTGGCAGGCCGCTTCCCTGGCGCACTGCAATCTGTGTGTCAGGACGTCCAAAGCCGCGCAAAAATGTCACTATCTTTCGCGCAACGCCCGCATTCGACTCCCGGATCAGGAGAGAAAGCCGCCCCTGAGATATCTGAATAACTCCGTCTGTCCTCACCAGAGCAGAAAGCTCTGCAATCTCGCAGCATCTCTGCTTAGGCATGACCCTTATGAGTTCATCCTTGAGCCCCGAGTAGAAGTCCACCCAAGCATCACCTCAGCCTGTTGCGCTCTTCTCTAATTCCCCACGAAGCGTTCGATTCCCTCCTGCTTTCCGTGTACAAGCCCGGGCAAACGTCCGGCGACGTCATACCCGAGCACTGCAGGAGAATACGATTTAACCGATTCGAAATGTCCAGAGAAGCTATCGGCACCCAAAGGAGGAATGGCCGCGTGAGTAAGATATGGCTGCTGATGTTATGTTTGGGCATAATTCTGGCCATCATCATGAAGGGCGCAGGAAGCGTCACGAGTATCGCATTGTCCTCAACTAAAGAGGCGATACAGGTATGCATAGGGCTTTCAGGGTCCATCGCGCTTTGGTCGGGAATCGCAAGAATAGCGGAGGAATCTGGGCTGATGTCGCAACTTGCAGACCTCGTGAGGCCGCTCATATCGCCTCTCTTCCCCGGCATCTCTCCTCGCTCCCGCGCCGTCGGATACATGGCTACAAGCATGGCCGCAAATCTCCTGGGGCTCGGGAGCGCAGCAACGCCCTTCGGGCTGCGCGCCATGGAGGAGCTGGCCGCCGAAGCCCGGCGCTCCCGGGGAGCAAACATATCCCGAGGGGCCAGGCTGCGCATGTCAGCGCAGCACCGGGAACCCACTGACGCCATGTGTACATTCGCCATAGTCACCGCATCTAGCCTGACATTGGTTCCCACTACTGTGCTTTCCCTCAGGGCTGAGCTTGGATCTCGAGATCCAGGCTCTGTAATAGGAGCCACCAT
>DMOT01000029.1:0-2959 GCA_003456765.1 Bacillota bacterium | reverse complement strand
ATCGATGTATACGCATGCTTCATAGAAGGAGCCTCCGACGGGCTGAAAGTGATTGTAAGGATAGCGCCTGCCATAATCGCAATGTTCCTCGCAGTCGGACTCCTGCGCGACTCTGGAGCATTGGGCATCCTTGCGGATACGGTTGGACCTGCGACCGCAAGACTTGGAGTCAAGCCTGATCACATAATGCTGGCCCTGCTCAGGCCAGTGTCGGGTTCGGGGTCGCTAGGCTTCCTGGCAGGCATCCTGAAGGAGCTTGGCCCCGATACCTTCGACGGCAAGCTTGCATCCGTGATCCAGGGGGCATCCGACACATCCCTGTATATCCTTGCCGTCTACTTCAGCTCTGTAAATGCATCAAGCATGCGCCATTCAGTAGTAGCCGCATTCATGGCCAGCATGGTTGGGTTCGCCGCTGCCATCCTCGCCTGCAGAATCATCTTCCAGTGAGCAGGTGGCTTACTGCCAGTGCCATTATCTCCTCGGAGAGTGCTGCCGGGTCATGTCGAGCCAGGTTGGTCCGGCTGATGACCGGGGCATCCATTACCCTAACCCCCATGTGTTCCAGGGCTTCTCGATCCCACGAAACCGGCGAAGAACCCTCTCGGCAGTACTTATCAAGCACCTCTTCTGATATGGGCGAGTTGTTTACGATGATCGCATCTACGACATCAGCCCCCACATGGTCGTATATCGCAGCCAGATGCTGCTGGGCCGTGTACCCATCAGTCTCCCCGGGCTGAGTCATTACATTGCATACATAAACCTTGACCGCATCAGACAGGGCAATTGACTCTGCAATCCCCTCAACAAGAAGATTCGGCATAACGCTCGTATACAGGCTTCCAGGGCCAAGCACAATCACATCCGCATTCTCGATGGCATGCAGAGTCTCAGGAAGCGGAGCACATGCCCTAGGTTCCAGGAAGACCTTTCGGATTGCATAGCTGCTGCTGCTAATTGATGTCTCACCCATCACAACAGTCCCATCTTCGAGCACCGCGCCCAGGGTGCAGTTGTCAAGGGTAGACGGCAGCACGTGCCCTCTCACCACCAGTACTTTGCTGGACTCCTTGATAGCAAGCTCAAAATCGCCTGTTATCTCCGACATTGCGGCGATGAACAGATTGCCGAAACTGTGCCCTGCCAGGGGTCCTTCTCCATTGAACCTGTAGTCGAAAAGCTCTTTCATGAGCGGCTCAGCATCTGCCAGTGCAACCAGACAATCTCGAATATCTCCAGGAGGCAGCACGCCCATTTCCTTACGCAATCTGCCTGAGCTTCCCCCATCATCTGTCACCGCAACAACCGCGGTAATTCGGCTAGTATACTCCTTCAAGCCCCTCAGCAAAGTGGAAAGCCCAGTCCCACCGCCAAGCGCCACAACGCGCAATCTGCGGGACAGGGGTTTGGGCACAGGGCTTCGACGCATCAGAGTCCCTCCTACTTCAATGCGGGTTGATCACCGCTGCCTATCTCGACATCCCTATGCATTGTATGAGTACGGTATCCGAGTTCGCGCAACGGCCTGGCAAGCTGATTTGCAATGACCACCGAACGATGGCGACCGCCTGTGCATCCAATGCCAACCGTCAGGTTGAACTTACCCTCCCTCTCGTACTCAGGGAGTAAGAATCTGAATAGATCCACTAGTTTGTCAATGAATCTGTTCGTCACCGGCCAACGCATAATATACTCATTCACTTCTCCGTCATTCCCCGTCAGCTCCCTCAAGGAGTCAACATAGAACGGGTTAGGAAGAAACCTGACATCGAATACAAGGTCTGCATCTGCTGGCACACCATGTTTGAATCCGAATGATACCAGGGCCAACTGCATGGTAGGCGAACCTGAATCATCCCCGAACCTGCGCACAATCTCAGCTCTCAGTTGCCTTGCTGTCAGCCCCGATGTATCGATCACCAAAGCCGCTCCGGCACGTAGTGTGGCCAGGAGCTGCCTTTCCAGCCTGAGCCCATCCAGAATTCTACCCTCGGGTGCAAGAGGATGCGGTCTTCTGCTCGCCTTGAAGCGATTAACAAGGGTTTCATCGGACGCCTCCAGAAACAGCACTCTGTAGTTGAACCCAGAATCATCCATTGTTCTGAAAACAGAGGAGAGCTGGCCGAACACGTCCTGACCGCGCACGTCTATGACAAGCGCCACCTTGTCGATTCTGCCGGACGTCTGCGAAAGAAGCTCTGCCAGCTTCGGAATGAGCATGACCGGAAGGTTGTCGATGCAAAAATAGCCGAGATCTTCAAATGCTCTGGCTGCTTCAGACTTGCCCGCTCCGGACAGCCCAGTAATTACAATGCAGGAAAGCTCCTGGCCTCTAATTGCCGTATCTGTCATTGGCTCATCCCCTGATGATGAATTCTGGTCGATCTGCAAGTCTCTGGCTCACGACCGAAAAAGGCTGTCGGGCTTGCCGTGCAACTGCGCAGAAGCCCGCCTTACACTCTTAGTTTGCACTTCCGAGTATATCACAGCCCTCCCCAATCGATCCATGTAAAGAGTGAATCCCGGCCAGACGACGTTTCCAGGGTTTCCAGAGATCGTGAATCCAATTGCTCAGATATCGCGGCCTGCGCCAGGACTTCGAAATCTGACAGGTGCTGTGTGAACCGGTCGCAAGCGTACTGGCGAGCCTGACTGGTTGTGACAAGGAACGGCCAATCACTGGCCTCAAGGAGAATAAGCTCTCGGAAGGCTTGCTCCGCCATGGACCGCGACGTCCCCTCCAGCCTTCCAAACACACCCTCAAGCCTTCGGACAGTCTCATACGACCGCCAGATGGCCTCCCACATCCATTCAGTTTCAGAATTGAGCCAAACTGCGTGTTTTCCACCCTGCCCCCACGAACACTCGGGAATCTCAACTTCGTGAACAGGCGGGTGCAACTCAAGATACGACCCCAGAGTAGCGCAGGCAATCTGGCTCGAATCGTACAGCATCC
>DMOT01000100.1 GCA_003456765.1 Bacillota bacterium | reverse complement strand
CCATCATGCACGATGACGGCCCCGATCGGCCTGTCCCCACGTTCGAAGGCCTTCTCCGCCTCCAAAAGAGCTTCCCTCATGTACTTCTCGTGGTCAAGCGAAGAAAAAGGCTCCACTTGGCAATTCCCCCCTAACTCCTCAAATGAGCACAATGCGGTCGAATGCATGAAAACCCGGCATGCATGCCCCGGGCCCATCGGATTTCCGCCCGGCAGACGCCACAAGAAGCCCTGCCTGCCATACCAGGCAAGCCCATGCCGGCTCAGCGTTGCTGAGGCATCCCTCCGAAGTCCAGGCTGGCCTGTGTCAGAAGAGCCGCTCTATTTCTGGCAAAGTCGTGCCACATGTCTGCGAACCACCTGTCGGCCCTAATGTCCATAGCTTTCAGAGCATTCCCGGTCAGAGCATCGAACTCCTCAATCCCCTGCTTCATCTCTCCCACGAGAGACCTGTAGAGCAACAACATGCAGCAATTCTGGATATAAGGCCCCACATCGGGTTCGAGGATGTCAGAGCCGTAGGTCAGCAGCTCTCCTCTTAACTCACTTATTAGGAATCGATAGACTGGAGCGTATTCCCCTGTGGCCGGCACATAACGCTTGCCCTTCGCGCTGCACACAATGGATGCATACGGAATATCGGTGTTGGCCAGATAGGGCATCCAGTACTGCGGAACCCAGGCGATAAGTTCATCCACCCCATCGCCGTCAAGATCGATGAAGGAAGATGCTCTCGCAATGAACATCTCATTCGGATCCTCATACATATTGCCCAAGTCTATCGGAATCTGCTGCACCTTCTCATTCCTGTCGACGTAGAACAGAATTGGATAGGCATCAGCATTTCCGTCATACACCATCGCCAGCACTTCCACCAACCCGTCCCCGTCGACATCCCTCGCCATCTCAAGTTCTATGTGGCCGCCTGTGCAGCTCCACAGCTTGCGCGGTTGTCCGCTCAGCTCAATGCGATATGCAGTGAGGGAGACTTCCCAGTCGGCCCCCGCGACAACATCCACTCTGAACTTCTTGCCGTGTTGGAAGTATGTTTTGCTGGCCAGCACCTCATCTCCATACACAGGGCTGCCCAGAAGGATCCCGATAGACACGATGCAAAGACATACAAGGACGATCGCCCTTCCCCGTCTTGACACCGGAAATCACCTCCATCTCGACAATTGCAGTCAACGGAAGCAAGAATGTGATGGCCGACGAGCTACTCGCACCCCTCTAGCCAGGTTCTCTCGAAACAGAGTCAGTCCCTATAGAGACTGCGAGCACAGTTAAACGGCTCGCCTCAGAGTAACAAAGCGGGAGGGTCGAGTGCAAGTAGGACTGACTATTGTCTATAGAGGTTGACTCTACAGGACAGGACTTAAGGAACTCATTCTGCAAGACGCGGCGCCGGACCGCCCATAAGCTCAGATGCTTGGCATGGGACGTGCGATGCGCCAGTGCGGTGCTGCTTTCACATGTAGATTTCGCACTGGCCGCCTGAAAGTCCTTCACTTCCTGAGCTTTACTGTACTGGCAGTTTTCGATCCTGGACCATGTATTGAGCCAGCTAGTCCAGGTTCAACAGAATCAGGCAGCACATTGCATATCCTAATCTATCTGCTTGCAGATGTCGGGCAGCTGCTGGCAGAGCTCCGGCGGAAGCTCAAGGTAGTCAGAGTTGGCTCGCGAGGTGTCGTGGTTCTCCACAACCAGCACCACGGAGTCGGGGTCGAGCACGCAGGAATGCCAGACTCCTCGCTTCACATTGTAGAGAGTCAGCGGTTCCATGGCCACCGCATGGAATGCCTCCACATTCAAGTCGCCTTCGCCTATGACAAGGAAGGCCCTGCCCGCAAGGAGCAGAAACACCTCGTCTGTTTCGTTGTGCCTTTCAACAGACTTCACCCTGTCGGCCCTGTTATGTTCTGAGGAACATATGCCGGCCACGCGCCATTGGTCGTAATCGACAAGGGGTTCGTAATCCTGCACGATGCAGCTCCGTATCTCCAGCAGCCTTGGGCTGATCGACAAATCGCTCACCTCCGGGTAGTTGCTGGCAAGTCGGGGTTCCAACGGTTTTTCCGCACCCCTACCCCTGGGACATATGAGCCTCAGGTCGAACTGGTCATGGTCTTCGCCTGAACCAGGCATGATCATTATTTGCGTCCGCTCAGCACTCTGCCAGACGGCGACGCCTTCCGGCCTGCTCCGTCTCTGTACGGCTTCGATGGCCACCAGAGCCTGAACGATTAGCACCTATCCATCTCGGGGTGATGAATATCGATGCCTATTATATTCCTGGAGCACGAGGAATATCAAGAATACTGGCTCCGTCCACCAAATCGCCCCTCGTAGAACCGCCTAAACTCCGCTGATGAGGAAGAGCCACCCGCATGGCTGCAACCATCGAGGCCCATCGAGGCCATCGGCCTGAGAAAGCCTCTGGAGTTGATGGGCCAGGCAGACATTAACCTTGAGGGTCCTGCTACTAGTCCTTTGGCGGCACCAAGGGAACCACGGGCCATTCCGGTTCATCCGAATCCGATCCTGTTTCCTCTGGAGGCACTAAAGGAACTATCGGGATCACAGGCTCATCCGGGATAAAACTCAAAGCATACGAAATATCAACTACACCGTGCCGCTCACAGCGCGCTTGCCCAAGACCGTCGGGGTCTATCCGAGTGTGTGACTCGTCCAGTTTCCAGGCGCCGTGTCCGGATACTGCAAACGCTTCCCAGGGTGTGTCGATACTACACTCTCCTCTCAATTGATAGCGGAATTCCTGGTTGCTGAAAGCGTCAGCAATGGTGAGCTCACACCAGGTAAACGCAGGGCCTAATGCGGAATCCATTGGGAGAGTCTCCGTGCGCGTGCCCTCACAATCCTCTGTCTTGAAGACGGTTTCCCCGTATCCAGACACACCTAGATCACGTAACTGTGCAAATGAGATCTCGTACCATCTGCTCATATAGATCACCGGCGCCGGAGGGGACGCACCTTTGGGCTTCTGGGCTGTGTAGTTCCAGGAGCTATTCGTGGCATGCTCGACTTGTCTGTCGTACGGTTGCAGAAGACGGGCTCTGTCCTTGTAGCATTGAATGGTCCTCCGCTCTATTTCACTAATCTTGCCGCTTCCACTCCCTGACCAATTGAGCTCGCCCGAAACCTCCTCAAGATCCACTATACAATCAGTAACACCTGTCACTTTCCAGGTATGAGCCCCTGAAAACACAATCTCCAGATTATCCGATGACTCTAAGTTAGTGCCTCCGGGCGCAAAAGCGTAGGCGTCTTCATACTCGTGGTGGCTATCCTCTGTCACTAGCGCCTTATACCTGGCAGTCCATCTGAGAGTGATGTTTCCGTAAGGGATGAGCATGATGTCTAGCTCTTCACCATCACGATCCTGTCCCTTGCCGTGATCGTCATAAGGACGGTCGTCATGGTCATCACAGCCGCCACTGTCGTAGTAATCATCGTAGCC
>DMOT01000139.1 GCA_003456765.1 Bacillota bacterium | reverse complement strand
GCAGTGGCTGTCTTCGATGCTGCGGAAGGGGTTCAGGCTCAGTCTGAAACGGTTTGGCGGCAGGCTGACAGATATAAAGTGCCCCGGATTGCCTTCGTAAACAAGATGGATCGAGTCGGGGCCGATTTTGACATGGCAGTTCGTGCGATTCGTGAGAAACTCGGAGGGACGCCGGTGCCTGTTCAGATTCCTATAGGAGCTGAAGACGGGTTTTCCGGGATGGTTGACCTGCTCGCACAGAAGGCCATTGTGTACATGGATGACCTTGGAGTGAGTCGGCAAGTTGCCGAGATTCCTGAGGAGCTGCGGGACGCGGCAAGAGAGGCGCGCGAGCGCCTTGTGGAACTGGTAGCTGAGAACGACTACCATGTCATGGTGTTGTATGTGAACGGTGAAGAGATCAGCTCCGAGGATCTTGTTGGCGGGTTGCGGAGAGCGACTCTCTCTGCGAAGCTGACTCCGGTTCTGTGCGGATCCGCATACAGAAACAAGGGCGTGCAGTCTCTCCTCGATGCTATTGTGGACTATCTTCCATCACCTGTGGAAGTACCGCCCATAGTCGGGGTTGATCCATCTGGCAAAGAGGATAAGGTTGAGCGAGGTCCGTCTGATGATGAGCCTTTCTGCGGGCTGGCATTCAAGATCGCGACAGACCCATATGTGGGCAAGCTTGCTTACTTCAGGGTTTACTCAGGCGTTGTGAGGGTTGGAGATACAGTCTACAATGCCTCTAAAGGGAAACGCGAGAGGTTCGGGCGCATACTCAGGATGCACGCGAACCACAGAGAGGAACTGGAGCTGGTTTCCACAGGAGATATCGTTGCTGCAGTGGGACTCAGGAATACAACCACCGGCGACACCCTGTGCGACGAGCGCGAACCACTTCTTCTGGAACGCATGGAGTTCCCGGAGCCAGTCATATCGGTTGCGGTCGAGCCCAAGAGCAAGAATGATGAAGACCGCTTGACGGTTTCCCTGGCGAAGCTGGCGGAAGAAGACCCAACGTTCCAGGTGCGAACGGACAGCGAGACGGGTCAGACTCTCATCTCCGGCATGGGCGAACTGCATCTTGAGGTCATAGTCGACAGACTGCTACGTGAATTCAGCGTGCAGGCGAATGTGGGCAAGCCTCAGGTCGCATACAGGGAGACGATAACTTGCCCGGTGAGGCATGAAGGAAGGTTTGTAAGGCAAACCGGTGGACGCGGACAGTACGGCCACGTCGTTTTGGAGCTGGAGCCGGGGGCCCAGGGATCCGGCGTTGTCTTCGAAAACAAGGTCGTGGGAGGAGCGATCCCAAGAGACTTCATACCCGCAGTTGAGCGGGGCATTCAGGAAGCGGCAGGAACAGGGGTTCTCGCGGGATATCCAGTTGTTGACGTGGCGGTGGCTCTCGTCGATGGTTCCTATCACGAGGTGGATTCCTCGGAGCTCTCATTCAAGATCGCAGGGTCCTTGGCTTTCAAAGAAGCCTTGGAGCGTGCTGGAGCAGTGCTCCAGGAGCCGATCATGAGAGTGGAGATAGAGACTCCTGAGGTTTATGTTGGTGACATAATGGCGGATCTTGGCGCCCGACGGGGCAAGGTTACTGCCCTGGAGAACATCGGACCCAATCAGGTCATAAGGGCGCAGGTTCCACTGGCAGAAATGTTTGGTTACGCCACAACCGTGAGGTCACTATCGCAGGGAAGGGCGAACCACACAATGCATTTTCTCAGGTACGAGCAGGTCCCCCAGAACCTAGCTGTGGAGATCATGCGACGATACCGAGGAGTTTTGTCCTGAGAATGCAAGGGAGGATTGAAAGAAATGGCCAAGCAGAAGTTTGAAAGGACCAAGCCCCACCTTAACATCGGGACAATAGGGCACGTCGACCACGGCAAAACGACGCTGACGTCGGCGCTCACAAATGTCCTGGCGAAGAATGGGCTCGCCCAGTTCATGGACTTTGACAAGATCGACAAGGCGCCGGAGGAGAAGGCTCGTGGGATCACGATCAGCACGTCCCACGTTGAGTATGAGACGCCGAACCGTCACTATGCTCACGTCGACTGTCCTGGGCACGCAGACTACATCAAGAACATGATCACCGGGGCTGCTCAGATGGATGGAGCGATTCTCGTGGTGTCAGCCGCCGACGGCCCGATGCCGCAGACGCGCGAGCATATCTTGCTTGCCCGCCAGGTTGGCGTTCCGTCGATCGTGGTGGCGCTCAACAAGGTGGATATGGTTGATGACCCAGAACTTCTTGAGCTAGTTGAGCTGGAGGTCAGGGATCTGCTCAACGAGTATGAGTTCCCGGGAGACGAGATTCCTGTGATTCCTCTGTCGGCGCTGAGGGCTGGCGAGTGCTCGTGCGGCTCGAAGGACTGCGAGTGGTGCGGTCAGATCTGGAAGCTCGTTGAAGCCATCGATGCCTATTTCCCAGAGCCACAGCGCGAGACGGAGAAGCCGTTCCTCATGCCTATCGAGGACGTCTTTACGATTACCGGGCGCGGCACTGTCGTCACAGGCAGAGTCGAGCGCGGCATTGTCAAGGTCGGAGATGAGGTGCACATAGTTGGCCTCATGCCTGAGTCAAGAAAGACGGTCGTGACCGGTGTTGAGATGTTCCGCAAGCTCCTTGATCAGGGTGTTGCAGGCGACAACGTCGGCTGCTTGCTTCGCGGCATCGACAGGGATGAGGTGGAGCGCGGCCAGGTGCTGGCAAAGCCCGGGTCGATCACTCCGCATACGAAGTTTACAGCTCAGGTTTACGTGCTGACGAAGGAAGAGGGCGGCCGGCATACTCCGTTCTTCAACGGCTATCGTCCGCAGTTCTACTTCAGGACGACAGACGTTACAGGAAACGTCCAGCTTCCAGAGGGCACGGAGATGGTCATGCCTGGCGACAACACGGTCATGACGATCAGCCTGATCAGCCCCATCGCTATGGAGCCCGGACTCCGCTTTGCTATCCGTGAGGGTGGTCGCACAGTAGGAGCCGGTGCAGTGGCATCGATTATCGAGTAAGTCAATTGCAGTTTCAAAAGAGATAAGCTGTGTTTCTCTGGGGGCGGGAAGTCCCGCCCCCATGAATCTGCGATGAAGCGGGAGATTGTCTGCACGGTGGCGCCGTCGGAGTAACTTCCGTGGAGTATGTCCGTCAAAGCAATCGGGCGAATAGGAGGGAGCCAATATGGCAACTCAGAAAATCCGGATCAAGTTGAAGGCGTTTGATCATAAGATATTGGATCAGTCTGCAGAGAGAATTGTGGAGACTGCCAGGAGAATGGGGTCAGATGTTTCGGGACCTGTCCCGCTTCCGACAGAAAGGAACGTATACACGGTGTTGCGCTCTGTTCACGTCGACAAGGATTCTCGTGAGCAGTTCGAAATGAGGACTCATAAGCGACTGATAGACATTTTGGAGCCTACTCCCAAGACCATCGACGCCTTGATGCGTCTTGACCTGCCGGCAGGAGTAGACATAGAGATCAAGTTGTAGGCCATGAGGGGGTGTGAGGCGTGGGCAGAGCCATTATCGGCAGAAAGATTGGGATGACCCAGGTTTTCGATGAAGACGGAACGGTTCATCCGGTTACAGTTATAGAGGCGGGGCCATGTCATGTTGTTCAGAGGAAGCACACAGCCACTGATGGCTATGAAGCTATCCAGATCGGGTTTGGCACAGTAGACAAGCGGCGTGTGGGCAAGCCTATGGCCGGCCATTATGCCAAGGCTAATGTAGGGCCTGGCAAGTATCTCAGGGAGTTTCGCATAGAGTCAGCGGATGCCTATGAGCTCGGCCAGGAGATCAAGGTTGGGCAGTGGTCAGAAGGCGACCTGGTTGATGTGACTGGCATCTCAAAGGGCAAGGGGTTCTCCGGCCCAATGAAGAGATGGAATTTCAGCCGCGGTCCGATGGCGCACGGTTCCCACTACCACAGGGGAGTGGGATCACTCGGCGCGACCGGCCCCGCCAGGGTGTTCAAGGGACGAAAGATGGCAGGCAGGCTTGGCGGCGCTAGAGCGACAAGCCTGGGATTGAAGGTCATAAAGGTCGACCCGGAGAGAAACCTGCTGATGGTGCGGGGTGCGGTCCCCGGTGCCAATCATGGTCTTGTGACTGTCCGGGACTCTGTAAAGGCGAAGGCAAAGTAAGGAGGCGCAGGAGATGCCCAAAGCACCATTGTTCGATGCAAAAGGCAACAGGCTCGGAGAGGTAGAGCTTCCTGAAGCCGTCTTCGGAATAGAGCCCAACACGCACGCAGTGCATCAAGCTGTTAAGCTTCAGCTTGCCAGCAGAAGGTCGGGCACGCATAGCACGAAGACCATCTCCGAGGTCCGGGGCGGCGGCCGAAAGCCGTGGCGCCAGAAGGGGACCGGAAGGGCCAGGCATGGATCTCGCAGGTCGCCCATATGGGTTGGCGGAGGAGTAGTATTCGGTCCTAAGCCGAGAAAGTATGGCTACACGATTCCGAAGAAGGTACGGAGGCTGGCGCTGCTATCGGCGCTATCAGCCAGGGCTCAGGAAGATGCAGTATATGTGATTGACGCTATTGCGCTTTCCGAGCCAAGCACGAAGAGCATGGCGGCCCTGTTCCAAAAGATAGGCGTCGCAAAGCCTCTCGTGGTAACTGAGCTGCAAAACGAGGTCGTGGAGAAGTCGACTCGGAACATTCCCGGGGCCACGGTTCTCCATGTTGATGGCTTGAACGTCTACGATATTGTAAACCACCCAGCGCTAGTGCTTACGCGCGAAGCGGTTCTGAGGGCGGAGGAGGCGTTGGCGTGATGGCACACTCGAGGGACATCATAGTGAAGCCGATAATCACTGAGAAGAGCACCGCTATGGCGGCGGATGGCAAGTACGTGTTCAAAGTGAAGTATGATGCCAACAAGATCGAGATAGCCAGGGCTGTCGAGGATATTTTCGACGTCAAAGTCGTCGCAGTCAACACCATGAGGGTTCCTGGCAAACTGAAGAGGCAGGGACGTTCGGAGGGCATGACCCCAGTCTGGAAAAAGGCTGTCGTTACCTTGCAGGACGGGGAGACCATCCCGCTCTTCGAAGGGGTCTAAGTTCACGCAAAGGAGGTATGCGGGATGGGAGTCAAAAGTTTTAAACCTACAACGCCGGCGCGACGGCAGATGACGGTGGCTGCGTTTGAGGAGATTACCTCGTCCAAGCCCGAGAAGTCGCTGGTAGCTCCACTGAAAAAGCGCGGAGGGCGGAACGCTCAGGGCAGGATGACTGTCCGATCCAGGGGCGGCGGTCACAAGAGAGCATATCGTGTTGTCGATTTCAAGCGCGATAAGGATGGGATTCCTGGCAGAATCGCGTCTATAGAATACGACCCTAACAGGTCTGCACGGATTGCTCTTGTGAATTACGCGGACGGGGAGAAGCGATACATCCTTGCGCCGCTTGGGCTTAAGGTTGGCGACATGATAGAGTCAGGCCCCGATTCCGACATCAAGCCGGGCAATGCGTTGCCTCTTGCAAACATCCCGGTTGGAACAGTTGTGCATGCGGTCGAGCTTACTGCCGGACGTGGCGCGCAACTTGCCAGATCAGCGGGGACTAGTGCCCAGATCATGGCAAGAGAGGGCGGATACGTGACTCTCCGGCTGCCCTCCACCGAGATGAGAATGGTTCGGCAGGAATGCCGAGCTACCGTGGGGCAGGTCGGAAATGTGGAGCATGAGAACATCTCCCTGGGAAAGGCGGGGCGGAGCCGATGGGCAGGCAGAAGGCCTGGCGTCCGCGGAGTTGCCATGAACCCTGTGGATCATCCGCATGGAGGCGGAGAAGGCAGGTCGCCTATTGGACTGAAGAGCCCAGTCACACCGTGGGGAGTTCCGACTCTGGGATACAGGACGCGCAAGCCCAAGGCTTCTGACAGACTGATAGTCCGTCGCCGGGGCAAGAAATAGGAAGTGTGTTCTGAAAGGAGGCGCGTCAACACATGAGCAGATCGTTGAAGAAGGGCCCTTATGTCCATGAGGCTTTGGCGAGAAAGGTCCAGATGCTTAATGCGGATGGCAAGAAAGAGATTATGAAGACCTGGTCGAGATCGTCAATGATTACTCCAGACATGCTTGGCCACACAATAGCTGTGCATGATGGACGCAGGCATGTTCCGATATATGTCGTCGAGGATATGGTAGGGCACAGACTTGGAGAGTTCGCTCCAACCAGGGTATTTAGGGGCCATAGGCTGTCGTCAGATAAGCCTACCCAGATAATCAAGAAGTAGGAGGTCGGGGGCAAGTGGAAGCGAGAGCGATCGCGCGTTACGTGCGCATGTCGCCACAAAAGGTTCGCAGAGTTGTTGACCTGGTGCGCGGCAAGAGCATTGATGAAGCCCTGACCATTCTTAGGTATACTCCGCACATTGCGGCGGAGCCGGTCAGCAAGGTTGTTGCGTCTGCAGCGGCAAATGCTGAGAACAACCTTGACCTCAGCAGGGATGACCTGTACATTGCTGAGGCTTATGTTGACGCCGGCCCTACGCTCAAGCGGATAAGGCCGCGCGCAAGAGGGATGGCGAGCCAGATCCTCAAGCGCACGAGCCACATAACAGTAGTGGTCAGAGAAAGGGAGGGTTAGAGTGTGGGGCAGAAAGTCAATCCTATAGGTCTGCGGCTTGGTATCAACCGGACCTGGGAGTCTACGTGGTATGCCGATAAGACATACGCCGAGTTTCTCCATGAGGATCTGAAGCTCAGGAAGTATATAAAGGACCGACTTTATGCTGCCAGCGTTTCGCGGATACAGATCGAACGTGCGGCAAACAGAATTAGAATCACCATCCACACTGCCCGTCCTGGAATGGTTATTGGGCGTGGCGGTTCGGAGGCGGAGGCGCTCCGTAAGAACCTGGAGGCCAAGACTGGCAAGCAGGTTTCAGTGAACATTATGGAGATCAAGCGTCCCGAGCTCGATGCGCAGCTTGTTGCCGAGAACATCGCGGCTCAGCTCGAAAGGAGAATATCCTTCAGGAGAGCCATGAAGCAGGCGATGGGCAGAGCCGAGAGGCTTGGCGTTCAAGGGATGCGCGTGAAGTCCAGCGGTCGCCTAGGCGGCGCCGAGATAGCCAGGACGGAAGGGTACAGTTACGGCAAGCTTCCCCTTCACACGCTGAGGGCCGATATTGACTATGGCTTTACTGAAGCCAAGACGACATACGGCAGAATCGGCGTAAAGGTGTGGATATACAAGGGTGATGTTCTCCCGTCGAAGTCGGAGAAAGCTCGGCAGGGAGGAGGGGCTCGATAAATGCTAATGCCCAAGAAGGTCAAGTACCGAAAGCAGCAAAGGGGACGCATGAAAGGCGTCGCCACGCGGGGAAATACAGTCACTCATGGGGACTATGGCCTTCAGGCGCTTGAGCCTGGATGGATAACATCGCGCCAGATAGAGGCGGCTCGTATTTCCATGACTCGGTACATTAGGCGTGGCGGCAGGGTATGGATCAAGATATTCCCCGATAAGCCTGTCAGCAAGAAGCCTGCTGAAACCCGTATGGGAAGCGGGAAAGGGGCGCCGGAGTACTGGGTGGCAGTGGTAAAGCCCGGAAGGATCATGTTTGAGATGGGCGGAGTGACCGAAGAGATAGCTCGTGAGGCAATGAGGCTGGCAGGTCACAAGCTGCCGATCAGAACGAAGTTCGTGAAGAGAGAAGAAGCGGGTGGTGAAGCTGATGAAGGGTAGAGAGCTCAGAGAGATGACGCCCGAGCAACTCGATACCAGGCTGGAAGGCCTCAAGGAGGAACTCTTCAACCTCAGGTTTCAGCTCGCCACAAACCAGCTTGACAACCCGCATCGGATAAAGGATGTCAGGCGTGACATCGCCAGGGTAAGGACGGAAATGAGGGAGCGCGAGCTCAAGATCGTACGAGGGTAGAGAGGAGGCCAGGTCATGGAGACTGCGAGGAATGAACGCAAAGAGAGAGTCGGGTTCGTGATAAGTGATGCGATGGACAAGACTCGAGTGGTGGAACTGGAGCGCGCCTACAGGGATCCGTTGTACGGAAAGGTCGTGCGTCGGAGCAGCAAAGTAAAGGTGCACGATGAGAAGAACGAAAGCAGGGTGGGCGACAAGGTTCGTATAATGGAGACCCGGCCGATCTCACGCGATAAGCGTTGGAGGCTTGTGGCAATAGTAGAGAAGGCTAAGTAACGAGGGCCCTATTGAAGGGAGGAACACTCTGTGATTCAGGCCCAAACTGTACTGAATATAGCGGACAATACAGGCGCCAAGAAAGTTATGTGCTTTCGCGTGTTGGGCGGCGGAAACCGGCGGTATGCCAGCATTGGCGATATCATAGTTGGCACTGTCAAAGAGGCTACGCCCGGGGGCGTTGTCAAGAAGGGCGACATTGTGCAAGCTGTTATCGTCCGCACTAAAAAGGAGCTCAGGCGGCCCGATGGCACATATATACGGTTTGACGAGAACGCGGCAGTCGTCATCGACGATAACAAAAACCCGCGGGGTACGCGAATCTTCGGGCCTGTGGCGCGAGAGCTTCGTGATCGAAGCTTCATGAAGATCATTTCGCTTGCTCCGGAGGTCCTCTAGGCTACGGGGAATCCCGGTTGCGAGGAGGTGTGGACAGAATGACGATATCTGTAAAGAAGGTCAAGAAGGGCGACACTGTCATGCTTCTCCATGGCAAGGATGCAGGCAGGAGAGGTAAGGTGCTCAGGGTTTTCCCCCGCGAGCAGAAGGTTATTGTTGAGAACTTGAACATCATAAAGAGGCATACCCGCCCGAGCACTGCGAATCCACAGGGTGGCATTGTTGACAAACCTGCACCTGTGGCGCTGGGCAAAGTCATGGTGGTCTGCAGCAAGTGCAACAAGCCCACAAGGGTTGGAATGGAGCTGCAGGAGTCTGGCAAGTCCGTAAGAGTATGCAAGAAGTGCGGGGCTAAGCTAGACAAGAAGTAGGATAGTGGATAGGCCTGAGAGGGGGTCAATTATATGGAGGCGCCGACTCCGCGGCTGAAGGAGAAATACGAGAACGAAGTTGTCCCTGCGCTTATGCAGAGGTTTGAATACAAGAACGTCATGGAGGTTCCAAAGGTTGAGAAGGTGATCGTCAACAGAGGCGTGTCAGACGCCATTGTGGACCCCAAGGCGCTTGACGCAGCCGCCGACGAATTGGCTGAGATTACCGGGCAGCGTCCGATAATCACCCGGGCGAAGAAGTCAATCGCAGCGTTCAAGCTGCGTGCCGGAGTCCCGATCGGCTGCAAAGCAACGCTTCGTGGCGCAAGGATGTATTATTTCCTGGATAAGCTGTTCAATATTGCTCTTCCGAGGATCAGGGATTTCAGAGGAGTCTCACCCGACGCCTTCGACGGGCGGGGAAACTATACCTTGGGCCTCAGGGAGCAACTCGTTTTCCCTGAGGTAAGGTATGACGATGTAGACAGGATCCGTGGCATGGACATCACAATTGTGACCAGTGCGCAGACGGATGAAGAAGCCCTTGAGCTGTTGAAACTTATGGGCCTACCAGTTAGGCTGCAGTAAGGAGGGGAAAGTATGGCGCGAAAGGCGCTTGTGGAAAAGTGGCAAAGCGAGCCCAAGTACAAGGTAAGGCAGTACAACCGGTGCTCGATTTGCGGGCGGCCGCGAGGATATATTCGTAAATTCAAGATGTGCAGGATCTGCTTCCGAACTCTCGCCTCGAGGGGAGAAATCCCGGGCGTGACCAAGGCGAGTTGGTGACAGCAGGGGCACGCCACGAGAGGAGGTAGAGGACGATGGTGTTGACAGACCCGATCGCGGATATGCTCACCAGAATACGTAATGCGAACACAGTGACCCATGAGGTCGTTGAGATACCGGCATCTCGGATGAAGGCGGAGCTTGCTAAGATAATGAAGGATGAGGGTTACATCCGTGGCTTTGAGGTCGCTCGAGGCGACAAGTACGAAGTTATCAAGGTTTACATGAAGTACGGGCCTAGCAAGCAAAAGACTATACACGGCCTCAAGCGCATAAGCAAGCCCGGCCTCAGGGTGTATGTTAAGAAGGATGAGGTTCCAAAGGTTCTAAACGGCTTAGGAACGGCCGTAATCTCTACATCTCGTGGGCTGATGACGGACCGTCAGGCAAGGGAAGCTGGGCTTGGCGGAGAGGTCATCTGCTACATGTGGTAGGTGGTGTGGATATGTCCAGAATAGGCGAGATGCCAGTGCCGGTTCCCAAGAATGTAGAGGTTAAGTTGGATGGCCGCGTGCTTACTATAAGCGGGCCCAAAGGCAGTATGTCGCATGAGATTCCTGAGAGAATCGGCGTTGAGATAGCCGAAGGCGAGATTGTGGTAACACGTCCGTCCGACAGTCGAACCGACAACTCCATGCATGGCCTGACGCGTTCGCTCATAGGCAACATGGTGCATGGAGTCACAGAGGGGTTTGAGAAGTCTCTGGAAATCATAGGGACCGGATACAGGGCTTCTAAGGATGGCAGGACATTGGTACTCCAGGTGGGCTACTCGCATCCTGTAGAGATAGTCCCGGAGGAAGGAATTGAGATAGACGTACCATCTGCGACCAAGGTTACGGTCAGAGGTGCGGATAAGCAGCTCGTCGGGCAGACCGCTGCGAGCATAAGGGCTGTCAGGGAGCCCGAAGTATATCATGGCAAGGGCATAAGATATGCGGGCGAGCACGTTCCGCTGAAGGCTGGCAAGGCCGGCAAGATAGGCATCGGCTAAGTCCAGCAGTTCACGGCAGAATGAAAGGAGCCAAGTGCGATGTACAAGAGGGTTGACAGAAGAGTGGCCCTGGCCCGCCGCCACCAGCGCGTTCGGAAGGACGTTTTCGGAACCGCCGAACGTCCGAGGATGTCTGTGTTTCGCAGCCATGCCCATATATACGTTCAGATAATCGACGATACAGTAGGCCGTACTCTGGTGTCGGCGTCTTCAGTGGAGCCTGAGATCAGGGCGAAGGCGGGGTATGGCGGGAACATCGCTGCGGCGGAGGAAGTGGGCAGAGTAGCAGCTGAACGCGCCATGGAGAAGGGGATTCGCAAGGTCGTATTCGATCGCGGCGGAAACCTGTACCATGGAAGAGTAGCGGCATTGGCTGACGCCGCACGCAAGGCCGGCCTGGAGTTCTAAGGCGGGGGGAGGGCAGTAAATGGCAAAGATTAATCCTGATAGTCTGGATCTTAAGGAAAGAGTGGTTAGCATCAACCCCGTG
>DMOT01000166.1 GCA_003456765.1 Bacillota bacterium | reverse complement strand
GGAATCGATCCGTACATCGTAGCGCTCAACTCCGATTACGTGTTTACGGTTGAAAACTTGAAGAGGGGCCCTGACGATCAGCCAGAAGATATTCGCTTCCCCGACACTTATCTGTGGCGCACAGATAGAGCATCAGGCAGGTTTGACCAGGTTGTCACATCGCCCCGCCTTCCGCCCGGGCCACTCGTTGCATGTGATGACAAAAACGTCTACTTCCTGAAAGATGCCAGCGCCCTGCGGGTATATGACGCATCTACCATGACTGAAAAGCAGAAATACAAGATACCGAAGCAGGTAATTGGCGAAGCTACCATGCTGATCAGAACATCAACCGGGCTGTATGCAGGCAATTCCAGCGGCCAAATCGGCTTTTTCTCAACGAATAGGCAAGGGACCATCATACATAGTTCTGCGGTAGTCAAGACCGGGAAAGTCGCTAATATGCGCAGTTTCTACCCATGCGGCAGTGGTTTCGTCGCGCTGGGTGCTGACGCGGGGGCCGATAGCAGTTCAGTCAACCTCTACTACTTCACGCGACTGAGCATCAAGCCCAAACTCGTTCACCAAGTACACGTGCCGCTGGAGGTTGTACACAGCACGGGTGCAATTGCGGCACTCTCCGGCAAAATCTGCTTGAACAGCGGCAGCATGTTGAAGATAGTCGAAAACGGCACGTTCCGGGAGGAGATCGAAGCCAGGGGAATACCGGGAAGGATCTCAATCAACAGGGACGGGGTAATCGCCTATACATACAGCGACGGGAAGAAATCTCTCATTGCAACTGTAGACAGGCATGATACTCGCACATACCCTGTCCCGCGGAATCCGAGAGGCGCTCAACGCCCAAAGACGCTGACGATGTTCAACAGCATCGAGGCTGACAACGATGGGGCTTTCCTCATCCTGGCAAGCGGGGCAGATACGCAGCTGCTTCGCTTCGACTACAAGAACGGAGAATTCACAACGTTCTTTGCAATCGATGAGCTCGAAACCACCTTCATCGACTTGGCAGTCCTTCCTAACGATGATATTGTCCTCACGTCAAGCTACCTTGTCCAGGTTCGTAATCGAAAAGGAGACATTGTGAAGGAGAGTTCTGAATCCCTCTATCCATACGGTGAGATCAAGTCCATAGCATACTCTCACGCTCTCAACAAGATACTTGCAATCACCGACTCCGGAAGATTGCTGGCCTTTGAGCCTGGCAACCTCAACCTGGAACTTGTTGTTGAGCATCCCGATCTCAGCGGCATCAGGGATATCGCTGCCAGCGACAACGGAGAGCTTTACGTCGCAAGGGGCATATATCCTCACCGCGTGTTCCGAGTGTCGGGGATTGACACCTTGCTCAGCTCGGATTAGGCTGATCGGGCGAAATGCCTTCCACAGCAGCGTAAGCTGCTGCTCGATGGGGGAAGTCGAGTCATCGCCCCCTGGCCGTATTCCCAGATCAACATGGCCCGTGTTGGGTCCCCTCTTCCGCGGATTGACCCAATACGGGTCGTTTTCGTAGATTCTGACCCACAGCGGCTCCCGATCAATCCTGCCCCGGGCCAGACACAGGTCTGTCTCTACTCCTCTGTCGGCTCCATGGCTCTTCGCAACAGCTGTCCGATGGTCAGGGCACCCCCTACCATGAGAGTAAAGTAGTAGGTCAGCAGCCGCCAGAGGGCGACAGTCAGGCCGATCAAAGCCGGAGGAATCACCATCCTGAACAGCTCGGCGAATCCTAGCTCAGCGGCGCCGCTGGCCCCGGGGGTAGGAACATATGACGAGATCATATGAAAAAGGATCACATTGGCCATTACCTGTTCACTGGGAGCCCCGATTCCGAGCGCTGCAAGGATCATGGTGGGAACCAGGATGAGCGCAAGCCATCCTGCCACACTCAAGTAGATTACTGCCAGCAAAGTCCATCGCAGTCTTCTTCTTGTACCGTCGAGCGATGTCTCAAACTCGGCAGTCCACTTCCTTATCGATCTGAGCACACGTTCCGGCCCTCCGTCTCCAAGGAATCTCGCAACGATCCGGCTGCGCAGAATTGGAGCAACCACGGTCTCGATTCGCCTGGGATCAGCCATCAGGAACAGTGCGAAAAGGAAGAATGCAACGTACAGCGAGTACGCAGTCAGAAGCACCACTTTCATCTGGCTAGGCACCCTCCAGCCTATTCCGGACAGAACAATCCATGAAGAAGCAGTGAACGCCACTATGACCTTTGCAAGGGCGTTGCAGAAGGTTTTCACCGCTACAACTGCAGACGCTTGACCCATACTGAGCCCCTCATTTCTCAGCAGGTAGATCTGCATGGGCTCTCCGCCCGCATTGAACGGCATCAAGCTGGCAACGAACACTCCCGTGATCGCGACGCGAATGCCGCTCCAAAAGCCCAGATTCTCACCCATGGCCCGAACCAGGGCTGACATTCGAAGGCTATCAAAAACCCATGTCGCTGCCACCAGGGCAAGGGCAACGGCGACCACAATCGGGTCGATCCTCATCAAGTCTGACCAGGTAACATTCACTCCGGAAATCTTGAACACAACAAGGAGAGCCACTGTTCCCAAGATGAGAGCGATGATGAGCCCGCGAACCAACCGCGCGTCCATCTTGCCAGAATCCCCCCCCGCTGCCTCACAGCCAGCTTCTACAATAAGGCCGACTGGGACCTCTGCCCGACAGGCAATTACCCAACGCAACTCTAATCTGCCCCACACAGACCCCTATTAGAGCCGTACGCCTCTTTGAGGTATTAGCGACCATGCAAGTATACGGCGAAACTCGCTTTCATATTCAACCATATTAGGCAACTGGGACTGATGCAGTAGATTGATCCTCAATTCAACGGCCTAAGCCAGTCTCAATCAGAAGAATCGCGCCGTCGGTTCCGACAAGAATACCTTCTATGCTGAAGCCGTCGACCATCATCAAGCGGGCGGGGATGCCCTCTGTATTGCCGCTGCCCAAAAGGCCGCCAGACCCAGGCAATGACTCTTGAACTTCCGCGGCCGTGAGGGCGCGACCGTAGATGCGCACCTCGCGAACGGCCCCGACTAAGTTACACTGTTCATCGCTGTCTATGTAAGCACCTATCGCAAGCGTGCCCTCATCAGGATAGGCAATGGCACCATATTGATAGTCGCACCCTGCCGCCAGGCGGCCGTCTACATACAGCTTCATTCTCTTCCCATCGTACACTCCCGCAACATGATACCACTTGCCATGTTCGTAGGGCCTCTCGGCCGTCATGTACGTGAGGTACGGCTCGCTCTTTCCGTCTCTGACTGACGCAATGCCAAACATGAATGCCCCATTACGTGTCCCTAGTATCCATCCCCGCTCATAGCTTCCGTTATCATGAATGAAGTTGGTGAAGCTTGACCAGTCCCTCGATTCTTGCACCATGCCCCACGCTTCTACGGAAATAGCGGTTGAGGGCAGACCGAGCCCGCCTGGCGCCCCTGAGTACATCACGAAATGATTGGATGAACCGTCCATCCGGTACCACCTGCCGCCTGAGCCGTCAACCCATCCGGCGGTGCCACCAGTGGACCCGGGCAGACCCTGAATCGGGGTTAGCGTGTTGCCTGATACGTGGTGCCAATCGAGAATCCATTGAGCCCAAAGGCCAGGTGGAGCAGAATAGCATGTTGCAGTAATGCCAAGGAGAATTGCGGCGATGAAGACTAGCAGTCTGCGCATCATGTCCCCGATACCTCCTCGAAATATGTGGCAGAAAGTATTCTTTAGTCATCCAAAAGTTCCTCCGTCCCGGGCTCGCGAATTGCTCAATGTACACCGCTACTGCTCTGCCCTCTTCCTGATCAGGCAGACAGCCAACCCGTCACATCTAGCACTCTTGGGCAAACATAGAGCAGCCTGGCACGGGAGATATCCCTTGTGTCGTGGTGCAGTTGAAGGGCAAAAGCGCACATGGTACAACTG
>DMOT01000090.1 GCA_003456765.1 Bacillota bacterium | reverse complement strand
AAATTATAGGACGGAACATTGACAGGCTCGCCCTGGATCAGTTTTGACAAGTGCTCGTTAAACAGTTTGATATCAATTGCCTCAAGTGCTTCGAAATCATAATTGCCATCTTCGTCAATGGGTGTTTTGTCCCGATCGACAAAGTAATCGTCCAAGCCGATCACCACCGGCCGTAAGTGGTTGATCCGCAGCTGAATCAAAAGCCTTTGGGCAAATGTGGTCTTGCCCAAGAATCTGACGGAACAAGAACGCGAACTCTTTCGAGAGATTGAACGGTTGAGAACGGGTGCGAGCAGCAAGGATGCCAGCCAGGGAGGGATGATGCATGAGATTTGATGAGCTTACAGTAAAATCCCAGGAAGCGATAGCACGGGCGCAGCGGATCGCCCAGGAACGGCAACATCAGAGCGTGGACCCGCTGCATGTACTTGCCGCCCTGCTGGAACAGGAGGAAGGTGTAGTCCCTCCAGTCCTTGCCAAGCTGGGCCTTGCCCCGGATGCCCTGGCAAGAACAGTCCGTTCTTCTCTGGACAAGCTTCCCCAGGTTTACGGACAAGAGGCCGGACAATACCTTTCTACGGCGGCGGCCAGGTTGCTCGATGATGCCTCATCCGAGGCCAAACGGCTGAAAGATGAGTATGTCAGCACAGAACACATCTTTCTTGCACTGGCCGGGGCAGACGATGATGCTGGGCGGCTCCTCAGGTCCATGGGAGTGACAAAGGATGAGATATACAAAGCCCTCGTAGATGTGCGGGGAACGCAGCGAGTAACAGACCAGAATCCTGAAGACAAGTATCAGTCTCTGGAGAGATACACTAGAGACCTCACCGAGCTTGCCCGCAAGGGGACACTCGATCCCGTTATCGGGCGCGACGAAGAAGTCCGCCGGGTAATCCAGGTCCTCTCCAGGCGAACGAAGAACAATCCGGTCCTAATAGGAGAGCCGGGAGTCGGCAAGACGGCCATCGCCGAAGGACTCGCACAGCGAATAGTTGCCGGCGATGTGCCTGACAGCCTGAAGGACAAGCGCGTGCTCTCGCTCGATCTGGGCGCACTGGTTGCAGGAAGCAAGTACAGGGGCGAGTTCGAAGATAGGCTCAAAGCTGTTCTCAAGGATATCGACGATACAGAGGGACAGATAATTCTGTTTATTGACGAACTTCACACACTGGTAGGCGCCGGCGCTGCTGAAGGCTCAATTGACGCATCGAACATGCTCAAGCCTGCCCTTGCCCGTGGTGAACTTAGAGCAGTCGGTGCAACCACAATAGATGAGTATCGCAAATACATCGAGAAAGATGCTGCGCTTGAACGGAGATTCCAGCCCGTGCTGGTGGAAGAGCCCACTGTGGACGACACTGTTGCCATACTCAGAGGGCTGAAGGAAAGGTACGAGGTTCACCACGGGGTTAAGATAAAGGACTCCGCTCTTGTGGCCGCGGCTGTTCTTTCACACAGATACATCTCTGACCGCTTTCTGCCTGACAAGGCCATTGACCTCATGGATGAAGCGGCATCCAAGCTGAGGATGGAGATAGACTCCATGCCTGCCGAGATCGACGAGGTGGCGCGGAGAATAATGCAGCTGGAAATCGAGCGCCATGCCCTCGGCAAGGAGGAAGATCAAGCCTCCCGCGAGAGGCTGGCCAGACTCAACACTGAACTCGCTGAACTTAACGAGAAGTCCAATGCCATGAAGGCGCACTGGCAGAAGGAAAAGGAGACAATTGGTCGGATCAGAGAGATCAAGCAGAAGATCGAAGAGGCCAGAATTGAAGAGCAGGCCGCAGAGCGCGCAGGCGACCTCGGGCGCGCAGCCGAACTTCGCTATGGCGTGCAGCTGTCGCTCCAGAACGAGCTTGACCGCGCGAACAAGGAGATCGCAGAGCTCCAGAAAGAGCAGCGCTTCCTCAAAGAGGAAGTGGATGATGAAGACATCGCTGAAATCGTGGCCAAGTGGACTGGGATTCCTGTGACAAGGCTGCTGGAAGGCGAGACGGAAAAGCTGCTCAACATGGAGAAGCTTCTGAAGCGGAGAGTAATCGGCCAGGACGAAGCGGTAGAAGCCGTATCCAACGCAGTAAGGCGGGCCCGCTCCGGCCTCTCAGATCCCGAGAGGCCGATTGGATCATTCCTGTTCCTTGGCCCCACTGGCGTAGGCAAGACGGAGCTGGCCAAAGCGCTTGCAGAGTTCCTTTTCGATGATGAACGCGCCATGGTAAGGATCGACATGTCCGAGTATCAGGAGAGGCACACGGTGGCCAGGCTGATAGGCGCCCCGCCAGGATATGTGGGGTACGAAGAAGGCGGCCAGCTGACCGAGGCTGTAAGACGGAGGCCTTATGCAGTCATATTGCTTGATGAGATAGAAAAGGCTCACCAGGAGGTCTTCAACGTTCTGCTGCAGCTTCTGGATGATGGCAGACTCACCGATGGCCAAGGCCGCACGGTCGACTTCCGGAATACTGTGGTCATAATGACGTCCAACCTGGGCAGCCAGTACATTATGGAACACGCAGGCAGCAGCGAGGAACGCATGCGCGATCTGGTCATGGAAGTGCTCAGGCAATCTTTCAGGCCCGAGTTTCTCAACAGGATTGACGAAGTGCTCATCTTCAACAGGCTAGGACGAGAAGAGATTTCGAAGATCGTCGAAATCCAGCTGGGCCTGGTCCGTGATCGCATGGCCTCACAGGGCTTCTCATTGGAGTGGACTCCCCAAGCCCGGGAGTCGCTGGCCGAATCCGGCTATGACCCGGTGTACGGGGCAAGGCCCCTCAAGCGTGCGATTCAAAGAGAACTCGAGAATCCACTGGCCATGGAGATACTGCAAGGCGGGTTCGTGCCTGGCGACAGAATCACAGTAGACGCAGCAGAGGACGGCGAGACCAACGGAACTCTGGCGTTCCATTCAGCCTAGGACATCTGCAATTGACTTATGCCGATTCTTCCGTAGTATCAGGCCAACAGGATCGTACGCAATCCCCGGGTCTGCAT
>DMOT01000045.1 GCA_003456765.1 Bacillota bacterium | reverse complement strand
GGCTCAGCGACGCCTTGCAATGGCGCTGTCGGAGGAGATCGGCGTGTCGCCTGAGCTTATAGAGGCAGTAATGAATCGTGATTGGAAATCAGCGCGCAGCTATGCGGAGCTAGAGGTGGCAGAGATTCTGCTTTCAAGGTTCTTGAACATGTAGGAGTTCGTTCTCGTCGGTTGATACGAGATCATCAGATCGCCCTCATATGTCTCCGCCGCGCTGGAACAAACGGCGCGGCGGAGTCGTCTCTTTGGAGTGAAAGCGCATGATGCTACACTGCTTTTGCCCAAACACATCCACTCCTGATTGAGCTTTCGGGGAGTCGGCGTGTAAACAGAAGCAGCGAAAACTAGGACAACCAAGGCGAAAGAGATACAGAGGACCAGATAACAATTAGCATTGGAGGGTGCTGTAATGCTCCGCATACGACAGAACTTCATCTGGATAGCGATTTGCGCCGCCCTGCTGATCGGGGTTGCGTCGATTGGTTCGAGACCAGCGGCGATTGGAGCGCAGAAGGAGGCCGAGAACTCCATGGAACTGACAATATACAATTCCGACCTTGCACTAGTAAAAGAGACGAGGGCCATGGAGATTCCGGAGGGCCTTTCCAGGGTGCTGTTTCCTGACATATCAGCGAGGATAAACCCGGCTACTGTGAGTTTCGTCTCCCTCACATCCCCTGCCGACGTAAGAGTAAGGGAACAGAACTACGAGTACGACCTTGTTGAAGAGACCAAGCTCATGCAGAGATTCATAGGCGAGAAAATCAGCGTGACGACGAAGGGCGGGCGCAACTACACAGGCTACCTGCTCAGCGGCGCCAAAGGTTCGTCGCCTTCCAACATCATCATGTCGGAAGGGCCGAACGGCACGGGGCAAGTCTTCACTGTCCAGCTGAGCGATGTTCAATCAGTGGAGTACCCCAGCCTTCCTGAGGGTCTCATTACCAAGCCCACCCTGGCCTGGCTCATTGCGAACAGCTCCGGCGAGAGTAAGCATGACTGCCTGGTGACATACCTTACTGGCGGGCTTTCGTGGGCGGCCGACTATGTGGCAACAATCGGCCCGAACGACGATTCTCTGGACCTTCGTGGTTGGGTCACAGTAACCAACGAGTCGGGGGCCACATTCCGGGACGCGAAACTCAAGCTTGTAGCCGGAGACGTGCATCAAGTGCGAGAAGAGATGTACGACGCAGTGAGGGCAACATCGAAAGTCTTGGAATTGGGAAGTGCGCCCTCATTCGAAGAGAAGTCATTCTTTGAGTACCATCTCTACACGCTCCAGTTCCCGACGACACTGAAAGAAAGCCAGATCAAGCAGATAGAGCTGCTTACCGCAGATTCTATCCCGGCAAAGAAACTGCTCGTGTATGACGGCGCCAGGCAGGGGACGAAGGTAACCACCATGCTGGAGTTCTGGAACAAACAAGAGAACAACCTCGGAATGCCCCTTCCAAAGGGGATAATGCGAGTCAGCAAAATGGACACCGACGGAAGCCTCGAGTTCATCGGCGAAGACAGGATCGATCACACACCTAAGGATGAGAAGGTCAGAATAGAGCTGGGCTCTGCTTTCGACGTGGTTGGAGAACGCTCTGTGATGGGGACCAGGCGGCTTTCTGACAGAGTAAATGAACAGACATTCAAGATCGAGGTTCGCAACCACAAGGAAGAGCCTGTGGAAGTAACCATCCTCGAACACCTGTCGGCTTGGGCGGAGTGGGAGATCGTCAGCGCCACCGCTAAGTGGAACAAGCTGGATGGTTCAACTATTGAGTTCCCCACTAAGATACCTGCCAATGGATCAGTCTCAATAACCTACACGGTAAGGTACAACTACTGAACCAGCGAAGCGCTCCAGAGTCTGGGCTCCGAGAGGACCTGGCCTGATATTGACAGAACGGGGTCGCCCGCAGGCGGCCCCGTTTGTGCGCTGAACGCTTAGCAAACCCAGCAAACTTCAATCCGCTTCCATGTGTCATCTCTTTTTTTGCTTGCCTCTTTAGCACACTATGTGTGCGTCTTATGGGTTATCATATTGATACATACTGACGGCTTCACTGGCAAACACACTCTCACCGACCATATCTCGGCGAGCTGGGCCGTCATAATTCCGATGTTGTCCGTGCAAATTCGGATGCAGGAATCTGTTTGCTGGTGTTGAAAGTTGAGTTCGATCCTAGGAACAAATCTGCAAGGATCTGTTCCGAATAGGAGGAAGATTGATGAAATCCATCCCCGACTCTGTCCTTGAATGCAAAATGCCTCTTACCCCCGAAGCGCTAACTATCATGGAAAGCCGATACTTGTTGAAAGACAAGGAAGGGAATATTGTCGAAACCCCTGAGGAAATGTGCCTTAGAGTAGCAAAAGAAGCAGCAAGAGCAGGCGTTCAGTACAAGGGTGTGCGCGAATCAGAATCTGAGCGAGTAAAGCTCTTTTACTGGCTTCTGGTCAACCATCTTTTCTCCCCCAATTCGCCGACATGGATGAACGCCGGCACTGGCAATTCCCAGAATGCCGCATGCTTCGTGCTGCCCGTGGAGGACTCTCTGCCGCAAATATTCGACGCGGTGCGGGGAGCCGCATTGATACACCAGTCAGGTGGGGGAACGGGATTTGACTTCTCCAGCCTGCGCCCTCATGGCGATGTTGTCAGGTCAACAGGCGGAGTCGCTTCGGGCCCGGTCTCGTTCATGGCTGTCTTCAACGCCGCCACTGAAACCATAAAGCAGGGCGGGAAGCGTCGGGGAGCAAACATAGGCATACTCCGAGTAGATCATCCCGACATTGAGTCATTCATAACATGCAAAGTAGATAACACAGCTCTCTCAAACTTCAATATTTCTGTGGGAATTACCGACGCCTTCATGGCCGCAGTGGAAGCTGATACGGATTACGAGCTCATCAACCCCAGAACCAAGTCTGCAGTTGGAACCAGGAGGGCCCGCGATATCTTCGACCTCATCGTCGACCACGCGTGGAAGAACGGAGAGCCCGGCGTAGTATTCCTCGACCGTATTGAAGAAGGCAATCCCACGCCGTCCCTGGGGCGAATAAGCGCTACGAATCCCTGTGGCGAACAGCCCCTGCTTCCATATGAGGCATGCAACCTGGGCAGCGTGAATCTGCAAAAAGTCTACCGCAAAGAACCATTGACAGACGACGAGCTCGCTGACTCCCTCAGCACAGGCCTGCGTCAATCTTTGCTCGCCGGCGACTTCGGAGAGCGCTGCCGTGAGCTGGTCCTGGAAGAGATGTGCCATATCGACTGGGAACTCCTTAGCACCGTCGTCCGTGCCTCAGCTGACTTCCTGGACTCCATAATAGACGTAAGCGAATACCCGCTTCCTGAGATCGGCACGATGGTCAGAACAACCAGGAAGATCGGTCCGGGCTTCATGGGCCTTGCGGACCTCTTGATTCTCCTTGCAACGCCTTACGCATCGGAGAAGGCAGAAGTCCTCGCTGAACTTATCGCCAGATTCATTACATACGAAGCCCGAGCCAAGTCGAAGCAGATGGCAGAGGAGCGGGGAGCCTTCCCCGCATTTGCAGAAAGCGTATTCGCTGCGCGCGAAGAACCCCCAATTCGCAACGCCACAGTTACTACTGTTGCGCCGACAGGGACGATCAGCATGGTGGCGAATGCCTCGTCAGGCTGCGAGCCATTGTTCGGGGTAGCCTTCACGAAAAGAAACATACTGGGCGGCAAATCCCTGACACAGGTCAACTCCTTGTTCCTTGCAGACGCGAAGGAACGCGGCATCTACTCTGATGAGCTGATGCAGCGCATAGCCGAGAATGGCGGTTCGCTGGCGGGCATCGACGAGATTCCCTCCGACATGGCTGAGCTCTACCATACGGCGCTGGAGATCCCCTGGGAGTGGCATGTGAGGATTCAAGCTGCGGTCCAACGCGGCATAGACAATGCAGTGTCAAAGACTATCAACTTGCCTAACGACGCTACTCGAGAAGCTGTGGGCGAAGCATACAAACTCGCTCACAGTGTGGGCTGCAAAGGTCTGACTGTTTACAGAACCGGAAGTCGCGAAATTGAGGTGATCTCCTCCGGGAAAGTGGAGCTTCCCGGTGGCACCGAGCCAGAGCCCCTGACTCCCCGAGGGCGAAAACCTTTTACAGTCGACTCCTCTCTCTGGGGAACGCTTCAGCCCATCGATAGGCCTGAAACGTTGTGCGGCATAACAAAGAGAATCGCAACACCGTCAGGAACTCTCTGGGCCACACTCAACATGTACGATGGCAAGCCGTTCGAGATGTTCTGCCAGATCGGCCGGGCCGGCACCGACATTTACGCCTTCACCGAAAGCATTGCGAGGTTGATCTCGCTTGCCCTCCGCGCGGGAATAGACCCGTCGGAAGTAGTGCGCCAGCTAAGGGGCATAGGCGGTTCAGGCCAGGTCGGATTTGGGCCCAACAAAGTTCTATCAGTTCCAGACGCCATCGGACGCACGCTGGAACAATGCATTCAGTCTAGATACGCAGGCATTGAGTGGGCCACTCCGCCGGAACGCGGGATAGCGGGGCAAGTGCCTCCCGAGAATAGCCCGGAGGCTGCGAATGTCGACATCTCTCCCGATGAAACCGTTGTTCAAAGGCCGCTCCTCTTCGCATACGGCGAGGATCAATCGGAAGCTGATGTGGCAGCAGCGATGCAGACGGCAGACCCACTGAGCGAAGCGGCTGCAGACCTTGAAGCTCAACAGCCATCTGGCAAGAAGCCCAAGAAGGCGGTCAGCACTGGCGGCGAGGACGTCATCGCTCCCGCTTTCGATGCGGATTCAGCAGACAGCGCCGTAAACGGTGCGAACAGCCAGAAGCCGGGCATGTTCGCCACGCCAGGCGGTGGCGGAGGGCACATGGGCGATCCGGAGTACACCTCTTCCGGACAGCGTGTAACACGACACGACCTGTGTCCCCAATGCGGCAACTACTCGTTGGTCTATGCATCCGGGTGCTCGGAATGCAGACTATGCGGATACAGCGCCTGCTAAGGAAGGACGCCTAGACTGTCGAACATGGTGCGGGCGGCCTGTGCATCAAGACTGGTTTCTGCCGTGCGGCCTCGGCCGTGTATGATGCACAGCCTCGCCCGCTTTGCTATTTCGACGCACTGCCTTATCCTCGCCATCAGTCTTCATCTACCACAATGCCAGTGCAAGCAGACTGTGTTTGAGCTTGCATCTCACATTCAGGTTCGGACGCCGCAAGACCCACACACAGCTATCGGTCGAGCTCCGTTCGAGGGGAAGCAGCATTGTGGCAGAACCTCCATGCAAAGAGCAAGTTCGAATAGTTCACTCGCTCCCATCCTTGCTGGTTCTCCACATGTAGATTTCACCACTATGTCATTTCCCGTAGAACAGAACAGACGCAATCAGGGCGTGCGCGGCAGG
>DMOT01000298.1:3363-3879 GCA_003456765.1 Bacillota bacterium | reverse complement strand
GCGGACACAGGAACGATCGCTTCGTTCCGCAGTTCCTGTAGGTGCACAGTATCCCGTCTACGCCTCTTCAAAGAGGTCCTTGCCCACTCCGCAATCAGGACATACCCAATCATCGGGTACATCTTCGAAAGCCGTACCAGGAGCCACTCCATTGTCTGGATCCCCTGCAGCAGGGTCATACACGTAACCACAAACGGTGCATACCCACTTTTCCATCTTTCTGCCCCTTTCTATCCACGAGATAGAAGCGCTGAAGCCACTCAGGCCTACACTATACGTATACCACCGTGGGGTATATCTGTCAATAGGCTACTTGCCCTCTTCCCCACCCGGCAATAGCCGGATCAGGGCATTACATGCAGAGGCCTCAGGCTAAAAGTGCCTGTTAAAAGGGACAACCACTCATCAATTAACACATATAGGGCCTTGTCTGCAACGCTCGTCGTAATTAGCTCTCTGGAACAGAAATGGCGATGCCCGGCCTTAGGCCGGGCATCACATGAAACAAGTAGCCCT
>DMOT01000298.1:0-3271 GCA_003456765.1 Bacillota bacterium | reverse complement strand
TCAAGCGACCTAACCCGAGGAAGAGCGGGCAACTCTGTGTTCCTCCTATTTGGTCTTGCTCCCGGTGGGGTTTGCCTAGCCGCCTAGTCGCCCAGACGCTGGTGCGCTCTTACCGCACCGTTTCACCCTTACCTTGCTCCGAACAACTGTCGATAGCAGGGCGGTCTGATTTCTGTGGCACTTTCCTTGAAGTCACCTTCACTGGGTGTTACCCAGCACCATGCCCTATGGAGCTCGGACTTTCCTCAGACGGCGAAATCGCCGCCTGCGACCACTCAGGCTACTTGCGCTCAATTATCAACATGTTAACACCACATCGCATCGTCGTCAACTCCGCACGGCCCCGAGAAGATCCTTGTAGGTGTCAGGATCCATGCCCACTTCACTTCTTTTTGCGCATATATCGGTGCCGCGACTCCTTGCACACTCTATACACCGCTTGGTGCCAGGCAGAGCTTCCAGACGTTCTTTGGGTATTAACTTCCCGCAAATCTCGCATCTGCGTTTCACAACACGCGTCGCCTCCAATGCAGAATTTGGAGAATCAGCACCCTCTTAATTATATTTCTACACTCCGCGCAAAGTTCCTTTTGTCTAGCATATGTAACTTGCTCCACATAAGAGAATAGGCAGACAAACTGTCCGCCTTAGCCTGCATATGTGATAATATGGTGGGCCC
This sequence comes from Bacillota bacterium, assembly GCA_003456765.1. GTDB lineage: Bacteria > Bacillota > DTU025 > DTU025 > DTU025 > UBA10085. The sequence goes on along the minus strand of DMOT01000298.1, from coordinate 2,592 downwards.
ACCAGGATTCGAACCTGGGACCAATCGGTTATGAGCCGACCGCTCTACCGCTGAGCTATGGGCCCGTGGCTCCCCGAGCAGGATTCGAACCTGCGACCCACCGGTTAACAGCCGGTTGCTCTACCGCTGAGCTATCGAGGAACTTACTTGCAAAAGGTATTATACCGTACGTGTCACTTAGGGTCAACACCCGCGGAAACGCAATTGCATACCAGATACGGGCTCTACGAAAGCAGAAGAGCGGCACCCTAAGGACGCCGCAACATCAGCCATTGTATCTTCATGCCTGTCATTGCACGCCTTGCCTACTCCAGGAAATCCTTAAGCTTCCTGCTTCGACTGGGATGGCGCAGCTTGCGCAGGGCCTTTGCTTCTATCTGTCGTATGCGCTCCCTTGTCACCCCGAACTCCTGTCCTACCTCTTCCAGGGTGCGGGCGCGTCCGTCATCAATCCCAAATCTGAGCCTCAGAACCTTCTCCTCCCGCGGCGCCAACGTATAGAGCACCTCTTCCAGTTGCTCTTTCATGAGAAGGAATGAAGCCGCGTCAGGCGGAGCTATCGCATCCTCATCCTCTATGAAGTCGCCAAGGTGCGAATCCTCTTCCTCGCCAATGGGTGTTTCCAGCGAAACGGGCTCCTGGGCAATCTTCATGATCTCCCTTACACGTTCAACGGGGTAATCCATGACCTCGGCTATCTCCTCCGGTATCGGCTCCCGTCCAAGTTCTTGCAGCAACTGCCTCTGGACACGTACAAGCTTGTTTATCGTCTCGACCATGTGGACAGGGATACGGATGGTCCTGGCCTGATCCGCTATGGCCCTCGTGATAGCCTGCCTTATCCACCATGTAGCGTACGTGCTGAACTTGTAGCCCTTTCGGTAATCAAACTTCTCCACCGCTTTCAAGAGCCCCAGATTTCCCTCTTGTATGAGGTCCAAGAAGAGCATGCCACGCCCCACATATCTCTTGGCTATGCTGACAACTAGCCTCAAGTTCGCCTCTGCCAAATCCCGTCTAGCGTCTTCATCGCCCTGCTCTATCCTCTTTGCCAGCTCCACTTCTTCCTCGGCTGTGAGCAAAGCGACTCGACCTATCTCTTTCAGGTACATCCGCACTGGATCATCCAGGGCAACTCCCTCAGGAACAGATAGATCTACTTCGACCTCCTCTTCCTCTTCCTCTTCGTCAGCTGAATCATCAGCATCAACGATCATATCCTTGTCTTCGCCGCTATCGTCGCTGTCTGCAACAATGTCGACCCCGAATTCCCCCAGCACCTCGTACATCTCCTCAATCTGATCCGGGGTGAGGTCTACATCTTGCAACGCATCCACTATCTCACGTTCAGTGAGAAAGCCTCGCTTCTTACCCTTAGCGACGAGGTTCTTCAATTCGGGCGCGTTCAATTCCTTTTTCATATTTTTCCTCACCTTCCGAATCGCCTTACCCGAAGCCAACCAGCCTGCCAGAGCCTATAGCATCTAGTATAGTGCGACATCACTTCCAAGCGAGCGCCGCAACTGCTTCTGCTCCTCCTGCAGCTCGCGCACGCGTTCGTAGTCGCCTGATACGTCGGCTTCCTTGATCTCGTCGTCAATCTCATTGAGCCTGTGCCTTATCGAAAACTGTTGCCATGCTCCAAGTGCGTTCTCCAGTGCATCATCTTCTGCCTCCCACGGCTTGGCGCCAAACATCACAGATGAAGCATAATCCTTGAGCTCAGGATCTACACAATCCACGAGCTCAGCAGGGCCCACAGCCTCGTCTCCGCCCACATCCAATAATAAGCAAAACAATCGCTCATGTGCCGGCATCTTAAAACAGTCTCGTCCGGCCACTTCCATGATGAGCGCCCGGTTCTGGGACGATACAGCTGCAAGCCGAATCAACGCTCTCTCGACTTCAAGATATGCTTTGCTACCCCATACCGGATCCTGAAGCACCTCATTTGAGGCCGAAGGGATCGCATCGGCCATAGACCGCAAACCCTGCCTCAAACGTGGTCTTTCCGCCATCCGCCCGGCCGACATGCGCGCCTTCTGAACATCCATTGCCAGAGCTCCAGAATCCACATTGAGCCGCCCTGAAAGCTGCCTCACGTACTCTGCCCTCTCAACCTCGCTGTCAACTTCGGCAAGAACGCCAACTACGTCCTCAACTGCGCGCAGGCGGCTATCCAAATCAGACCAATGAATCTCGGCCACTATCTTGTCCAGCCTATACCTGGTAAACACGACAGCCTCATCAATGCACTTCCGAAACGCTTTGCCTCCACGTTCTCTAATGAAGCTGTCAGGATCATGCCCTTCGGGCAACACAGCAACTCTTACATCTAGCCCAAGGGCCGTTGTAGTATGCACTCCTCTGGCAGTAGCATCCGATCCTGCCATGTCAGCATCATAGCAAAGGATAACCTGGTTTGCGTATCTCAAAACAACTCTCGCCTGTTCGGTAGTGAGGGCAGTTCCCAGCGTGGCCACTACATTAGTGTGACCTGCTTGATGTGCAGAGATCACGTCCATATACCCTTCTACCAAGACAGCCTTTCCATTTCTTCGTATGGAGTCAGATGCAAGGTTGATCCCATAC
>DMOT01000266.1 GCA_003456765.1 Bacillota bacterium | reverse complement strand
CTTCGGAGCGCCTCCAAAACCCCCATGTTCGCGGTCGTAGGCGGCAACGACCTTCTTGAGAATGGAACTATACGTATCCCAGGAAGGGTCGAAAGAAAGCTGTTTCCTGGCCCAACGAATGCTCCGGGAAGACTGGATGTCACGAGCGCGCTTTGCAAGGCGATCGTATTCCGCGAGGACCTGGTTGAGCCATGACAGCATGCGATCTGGCGGCAGATATGTTGTGCCGGCAATTGCATGTGCCTCATGATCGAGAATGGCCACACTGGGGCAGCCGCCCATGTTGTACTGCGCGTTTATGTCGGGGCGAGTGTCAGTATTGACTCTCATGGGGATGAAGTTCTCTTCTATCGTCGCGATTACGTTCTCATTGGAGAAAGTCGTTCGATCCATGACATGGCACCAATGGCACCAGACTGCAGATATTGACAGGAGTATTGGTCGGCGCGTAATTCGCGCCTCTTCAAACGCGTCATTGCTCCACTGGCGCCACGGGACTTGAAGTACTCTGTTCCCAGCATCCATATCCATTGAAGGCTAGTCCCTCCCGGTACATGTCATGTGTTCGAAACCGCCAGGGTTGTGCGTAGACGACTCTCTGGCTGCTAAGAAGAGGGCGGAACTGCTCAGAGCCCCGCCCAGCGCTGAGCCAGAGAATCAGGTCACATTCGAGTGATCTGGTCTGAACGCAAGGCCGAATCCGGCGTTCCTTTCGGAGCAAATGTTTTGCAGCAAGTCTCGCCGATATGGGAAGCCGGCGTCGGCTCGGCTGTGGAGGCCTGCAATGCATCGTAGCTGTCTGGAAGCTGACTTGCAATCGAGTCGGATGTCACCATTATCTGCGATGCGTGGCAGTAATTCCCTTCATGCCAGTAGTGGCAGTTGTTTACCGAGCACCTGACCCTGTTGTCCATGGTTGTCTTTTCTCCCTTCGAAGAAGCTTGCAGTGAAATGTCTGCGTTAGTATGCCCTGCAGGCACAGGTTAATCAATCAGAAATGGAAGAAGACGTAACGACGTAGTAATAAGCGCGTCCATTTCGCTTGTGAGCGAAAGAGGAACGCGCTCTCCAGGGTCATGTGATCGGTCTGTTGACAGACCAGCTAGTGCCAGTAGCGGGACCAGGCTGATGTGAGGATCCATTTCACGAGATCATCATATGTCATCTGTGCTGCGCGTGCCTGAAGAGGCAGCAGACTGACTTTCGATAGCCCTGGCAGAGGGTTTATTTCCAGGAAATTGGGCCGTCCCTCTGCATCCAGCCTGAAATCGATCCTCGCCACGTCCCGACATTCCATGACTTCGAATACGGAGATGGCCATGTCGCTGATTTCCGATGCCAGGCGCTCTGGGATGGGCGCAGGGACTCTGAACCGCTCAAGGTTGCCTGATTTCGTTTCATATGAGTACACGAATTCCCCGTCTGCCGCCTCCCGATCGCCAGGACATACCTCCATTATGGGGAGGACATGCGGCCGTCCGTTTCCGATGATTCCTACGGTGAATTCCCTCCCGGGAAGGAACTCCTCAACGATTGCAGGCTGGGCATAGGTTTCCAGTATCCACTTGACCTTTTCGGCCAGCTCATCTGGGTTCTTGACCCGGGATGAATTGCGTATTCCCTTGCTGGATCCTTCGTAGTTGGGCTTGACGAACACAGGAAACTCCAGGTCCAGGGAGGCGAGGTCCTCCATGGAGCCGATCTTCGCATACCGCGGAGTCCTGACGCCTGCAGTCGAGACGACGCGTTTGGCCATGGCCTTGTCGAGTGCCATTCCAAGGGTCAGCGCGTCGGAGCCTGTGTATGGAATCTCGAGGAGTTCCAGCAGAGCGGGGATAAGGGACTCCCTGTTTCGTCCAGCCCATCCCTCTGCTATGTTGAAGACAATATCGGGCCTTGCTTCATCCAGTCTTTCCAGTAGGTCTGACTTGTGCGGAAAGAGCATCACCTTCTCGCCGATTCTGGCCAGCGAAGATGAGAGCATGTCAACGGTCTCCTCTTCTTCGCATTCTGCAGCCAGATCAGGAACTGTGTGCGCTTTCCAGGCAAGTCCGGGGAAGTCCTTTTTGAGGTTGAAGACGACCCCTATAGTATGCATTGTTCTGGACCACCCCCTGCATGATCATGTGTCTTGCCTTAGTCAAGCTGATGATAGACCCGCCTGCTTCCTGCGTCCAGAGCGTTGCAAGGCTCCTGGGGCTGTCACTGAACCCCGGAGAGGGGTTCTACAAACTGCGCGAGGTGTGACACCCTTTTTCATGTCATAGCTCGGCTGCGCTCGTTCTGGCGCAGTTTCCGGCTGTACTTCCAGCAATCTTGCCCTTGTGCATATCCATGGAGAAGACCTGAGAGAATAATACCAGCACATTGTGCGAGCCAACCAGGACGGGAGTGTAACTTAGCCATGCACCTTAGAAGATCGATTATCGGATTGGCTGTAGGCATTGCAGTTATCATTGGGATGTTCCTTTGCGCCACAAGCCCTGCCGAAGCTCAAACCAGGCCAACGTTGTATTGGGGGTCGAGGGGCACTTCGGTCAGACTTGTGCAATGGAAGCTTTCCGATTGGGGCTACTACCGAGGGTGGGTGGACGGCGTATTCGGGGCCAATACCCACAGAGCAGTAGTGGCATTTCAGCGCAGAAACGGGTTGCGAGTTGACGGACTCGTGGGGCCGCAGACATGGAGGGCTCTTGGCTTCGGCTACACGGTAGCTGCCGCTGTAGCTCCGCCCACCTATAGACCGGCGCCTATGGCATCCAGGTCTGCTTCCGTAGACTTGATTGCCCGGGCGATATCTGCTGAGGCCAGAGGAGAGCCCTACCGCGGCCAGGTCGCAGTGGGCGCAGTGCTGATGAACAGGTTGAGGAATGCCAGATTCCCGAATTCGCTGTCAGCTGTTGTTTTCCAGCCCCATGCGCTGGAATCAGTCTCCAACGGGCTGTTCTGGCGAAGGACACCTGATGCGGCTGCATATAGCGCTGCGCGGGACGCGATCAATGGATACGACCCCAGTTACGGATCGCTCTTCTTCTGGAACCCCGCAAAACCCGTATCGGGATGGATATGGACGAGGAATATCATTGTGAGAATCGGCAAGCACGTTTTTGCTCGCTAATTCTGGGGCCGTATTTTACTTGTAAGGAGGTTTGCCGACATGAGAACTCGGACGGGCCGAGCGATCATCCTGGCGACGCTTGCCGTTGCTGTTCTTCTTGGAACGGCGGCACATATTGGTCGGGCTCAAACTCGAGGAGGCAACGTGAACCTTCTGGCACGCTTGATTGCAGCGGAGGCGGAAGGCGAGCCATATCAAGGAATGGTGGCTGTTGGAGCAGTGATGCTCAACAGGGTGGCGAGCTCGAAATTTCCCAACTCAGTGTCTGGATGTGTGTTCCAGCCAGGGGCATTTGAATCTGTCTCCAACGGGCTGATATGGAGGCGCTCTCCGAGCAGACAGGCGATATCTGCAGCGAGGGACGCTTTGAATGGCTACGATCCTACCTATGGGTGCCTGTTCTTCTGGAACCCTTCCAAACCCGTATCAGGCTGGATATGGAGCAGGAGCATCGCCGCAAGAATAGGCAAACACGTGTTTGCCAGGTAGAAAGGGGATAATGCATATGCCGAATGGGGAAAGCGGAGGACGCGGGCGCATGCGCAATTGGCCGCAAGCCCTCCTCCTGGTAATCGTAGTTGCAAGCCTCGTATTTGCCTATTCGCAATGGTCTGCCCGACGTAGGCTTGAGGTAGCAGTGGGGAACCAGTACTTTCGGTCATTCTTCGATCTTCTGGGGAATGTGGACAATGTCCGTGTAGCGCTATCCAAGAGCCTTGCGTCTGGCTCGCCCAGGCTTCGTGTGGGAGCACTTTCTGATGTGTGGCGGGAAGCCAGCGCTGCGCAGGCGAACCTGAACAACCTTCCTGTCACCCATGCGGTTCTGGCGCGGACATCCGCATTCCTGACTCAGGTAGGTGACTTCGCTTTTACAACCGCACGCAAGGTTGCCAGTCAGCAGGTGATGAGTGACGGTGACTGGACCAAGCTTGTGGATCTGAAAAAGCAATCGGAAGATCTTGCGCGAGGGCTGGCCGAGATGGAAACACAAGCCTCGTCAGGCAAGATAAGCTGGGTGAAAGTAGCAGAGCAGGCCAAATCTGAAGTGAAGCCGAGATCGGGTAGTAGCACGACTCCAGATGTGGTTAAGGACGGTTTCACGAAAGTCGATGAACAGGTTCAAACCTTCCCGACCCTGATATATGATGGACCTTTCTCGGACCACATAGAACAGATCAAACCCAGAGGAATCACTGGCGCCGAGATCAGCGCCGATCAGGCCAAAGAGGTAGCCCTCAAATTCGTCCCATTTGACGCTTCGTCCTATTCCGTAACAGTGGAGGAGGACATAAAGGCAAAGGGCGATATTGATATCTACAGGATCCGTCTTGATGCCCCGAAGAGAAGTGAAAAGCCTGATGCAGTAGTTGATGTGACTAAGAAGGGCGGGCACGTGGTGTTGATGAACGTGGCCCGCGACATTGGCGACAAGACCATAGACCTGGCGGAGTCTGTAAAACGTGCCAGCGCGTTTCTGAACGAAGTAGGAATGGCAAACATGACTCCCACCTTTGCATCTGAGGTTGCAGATGTTTCGATTGTTCCCTTCGTATATATGCAAGACGGAGTGCTCATCTATCCAGACCAGCTAAAAGTGAAGGTTGCTCTGGATGATGGATCAATACTCTCATACGACGCGCTGGCTTATCTGACGTCCCATACCGTGCGCAAACTTCCCAAGCCTGCAATTGAGGCGGATGAGGCACGCGAGCTTCTCAGTCCGGCGCTTACAGTCACTGATCCGGCCCGTCTTGCTGTGATTCCAGTGGAAACAGTGGACACGCCTGAAGCGTACTGTTGGGAGTTCAGGGGCACTTCTTATGGAGAACAGTTTTTTGTCTATGTCAATGCTGAAACCGGAACCGAAGAGAAGATACTGCAGCTGATCACCACATCAGAGGGGAGCTTGACGATGTAGGAAGAGCCCGCAGGCTCATTCCATAGGTTCACTGAGAGGAGGATGGGTGAGGTTTGTGGAATCACTTAGGACCGCATGGCCTAAGACGGCCTGCAGTCGGGAGGTGCATGCATTGTCTGAGCACTACTTCACAACCTCACCCACGTCAGCTCATGAGCGTAGAATCATATACTACACCCCTCGTGGAGGACGAGAGCTGAGTTTTGAGACAGATGCCGGGGTTTTCTCCAAGACCCGTGTGGATCGAGGCTCAGACCAGCTTATACGAGCTATTCGGGTTGATCCAGGACAATCCGTTTTGGATCTGGGATGTGGGTACGGAGTTGTGGGGATCTCAATTGCAACGCTATTCCCGGAATGCGAGATAGTGATGACCGACATCAACGAACGTGCCTGTGAACTTGCCAGGGCAAACGCGCGTAGAAACGGGGTTGAGCGCATTACTGTCCTTTCAGGCGATGGCTTTGATCCTGTGCGGGGACGGGCGTTTCATGTGATAGCGACGAATCCGCCGATCCGTGCCGGCAAGGCAGTTCTTCACCAGTTAATTGAGGAAGCCCGTGACCACCTTGAACCGGGCGGGAGTTTCTATGCAGTAGTCCGCACTAAGCAGGGGGCTGCTTCTCTCAAAAAGTTTATTGCCGAAACTTACGGCAATGCTGATGAGCCGGAGATAGGGGGCGGCTACAGGGTAATCAGGGCGCATCGAGAGTGACCATGTAGTGGCGAAGGCTCTGGGAACCGGTATGAGCAGGCTACACGCCGGGGCAATTGGACTTGCAGGTTATTGCGGGAGTGCTTCCCGCATATTCTGTTGAGGGGGCTGAGGCCGCAGGAGGCACGAGCCTGGTCGCCCGGAGGCCTGACAAGTGAGAAGACCTGTCGTCTTCATAGTAATGCCGGTGCGCACAGCTGTCATAATTGGCATCATTCTATTGCTTGGCGTAGTGATCTATGCGCTTGAGATCGCAGTCGTTACGACAGTGGCGCCAATAAGGGATGTTGTTTCCGGCCGGACGGTAGCCATAGATGCCGGACATGGAGGCCCGGATTCCGGCGCTCGAGGCAAGAGCGGAGTCATAGAGAAGGACATAAACCTCCACATTGCTTTGGAGCTGAGGCAATTGCTGGGGCGTGCGGCAGTATACACTGTGATGACCCGGGAGTCAGACCACGACTTGATTGAGGATGGCGAGGATATCACTGGATCCAGAAAGCGTACGGAGTTGGAGCGGCGGGCTAGTCTTGTGAATAGCAAGTCTCCAGATATCTTTGTCACGGTACATGCCAACAGCTTTCCTGAGCCACAGTGGTCTGGTGCGCAGGTTTTTTACAATCCTCAGTCAGCAGAGGGCAGGCGACTGGCTGTGCACATACAGACTGAGTTGGTAAGCCGCCTTGGACCCAACACACGCAAGGCTCGCCCTGCCGATATCTACCTGCTCAAGAGGGTGAATGCGCCCGCTGCCCTTGTGGAGGTCGGGTTCCTGTCCAATCCGCGCGAGGAGAGGCTTCTAGCGGATGCCGCCTATCGTGAAAGGGTCGCGGAGGCCATTTTCCACGGAATCGTTGCGTATTTCGCGGATAGTCCGAAAAGCGATGGTGCTGCCCATATGCTCGATGATGATCCGGGCAATACCTGGGGGATAGTCACAAAGGCAGGTGCTCTCGCGTCTCCGCTCACTCCCGACTCGACAACCCTCTATTTTGGCGGTCCTACGAACTTCGACGATTCCTTGATGCCGGAAGTCAGAGAGATACCGGGGCTGACAGCCATGGATAGGACGGAGGCGCTCGCTGCGGTCCTGCATGCTACGATAGCAGGGCCCGGCAAAGACAGCATACTCCAATCGACGATTCCACGGGGCACCATATTGCGTTCGGTGAGACTGCAGGGTGATACGGCGAGTGCCGATTTCAGTGCTGAGCTTGTCGTTAACCACTGGGGCGGCAGTCGCTCAGAGGAGATGACAGTCTACTCCATTGTCAATGCGCTGACCGAGTTTGCGTACGTGAAAAGGGTTGAGCTCCTGGTAGAAGGAAAGCCTCTCGAGACCATCTCAGGCCATATGCAGATAGAGGGTCCACTGGAGAGAAACCTGTCAATTGTGCATGTTAGAGGCTAGCAAGGACGAATTTGGCGCAAAAGGATAAGAGGAGCGAGATGAAGAATAACTATTCTCAGGCGCGGACTAGAGAATGCAACGTGCCCTGGAGGTCAGAGCCGTGGAGCTTATTGTAGCAGGCGGCAGGCGGCTTGTAGGGTCGGTTCCAGCTAGCGGAAGCAAGAACGCGGCCCTTGCGATAATGGCAGGTTCGATGCTGGTTGAGGGCGATACCATTATCGAGAATATGCCTGGCATCAGAGATGTGTCTGTGATGTCGTCCATACTTCAAGAGATGGGAGTCAGCATTAGGCCAGTGGGCCCTCAAGCGATGCGAATTCGAACGCACCGCTTTATTCATCACGAAGCCCCGTATGAACTCTCCAAGAAGCTGAGAGCTTCAAGCCTCTTGTTGGGCCCCCTTCTTGCCAGAAAGGGAAGGGCAAGTATTCCACTGCCAGGCGGCGACAATATTGGGTCGAGGCCGATGGATCTTCATGTCAAGGGCTTGCGTGCCCTGGGGGCCGATGTCCAAGTGGAACATGGGTACATCGTAGCTCGCGCCCCCCGTTTGGAGGGTGCCAGAATCTATCTTGACTTTCCGAGTGTCGGGGCCACAGAAAATATCATGATGGCTGCTTGCCTTGCAGATGGGACAAGCATTATCGAAAACGTGGCGAAAGAGCCGGAGGTCGTGGATCTGGCCAATTTTCTTACCCTTATGGGCGCCAACATACGGGGGGCCGGGACTGACGTGATTCGGGTCGATGGAGTGGATTCGCTAACTGCCACGGCCTACTCGCTCATTCCGGATCGGATAGAAGCTGCAACCCTGCTTGCAGCGGGGATAATCACTCATGGGCGAGTGAGAGTTACGAATGTGATCCCTACGCACCTTGAGTCTGTGCTGTCCAAATTCAGCGAGATGGGAGCCTCCATAACAGTTGGCGACGACTACGTAGAGGCGACTATGGATCGCCCGATACAGCCATGCGACACAAAGACCCTTCCTTACCCCGGATTTCCCACTGACATGCAGCCCCAGCTGTCGGCAGTACTATCAATCGCTGCAGGTGTAAGCGTGATTACAGAGTCAGTCTTTGAAAACCGTTTTCTTCATGTGGACGAGCTCAAGAGAATGGGTGCCAATATCCGCCTCGAGGGCAGGAGCATCATAGTGGAGGGAGTGCCTGGCCTGACCAGCACCAGGGTGCAGGCGAACGACTTGAGGACAGGGGCAGCTCTGATCCTTGCAGGCCTAGTGGCTGAAGGCGAAACAGTGATATCAGGGGTAGAGCATATTGACCGCGGGTACGACGACATCTGCTCGAAGCTAAACTCCATAGAAGCCTCCATAAAGAGGAGAGATTCTACAAAGTGCGCCGCGGCAGGGGAGGAGAACGGAACATGGGTGAACTAGTCTTGGCTGCCGTTGCTCCGCATCCGCCGATAATCGTGCCGGGTGTGGGAGGGCTCGAGGCCGCGAAGGCTCATAAGACGATCGACGCAATGCGCAAACTAGCCATAGAGGTTGCTGAGGCGGAGCCCGACACGGTGATTGTGATTTCCCCTCACGCCCCCGTGTTTGCAGATGTAATCGCCATCAACGGCCATCCACATCTCCAAGGCAGTTTGGCGCAGTTCGGGGTCGATGTTGAGCTTGAGTTCGACAACAACATCGAGCTGGCACATGCTATAGACCGTGAAGCGGAGGAAATGGGGGTCTCTACGGCAATACTCGAACCATCGCTGGCAAGACGCCATCGAGTGCCTCCCGGGCTTGACCACGGGACTTTTGTTCCCGTCTACTTCATCGCCGAGGGAGGCCATCCATTGCGACTCGTTCCAGTATCTATGGGTGTGGGTACCCTGAAAGAGCTGTACATGTTCGGCATGTGCATGGCGTCTGCCATAGGCAAGTCGAAGGATCGTGTCGCCGTGATCGCAAGCGGCGACCTGTCGCACCGGCTCACCCCAGATGCGCCTGCAGGGTATGCGCCTGAAGGCAAGGTGTTTGACGAAGCAATCGTTGATGCTCTGAAGCGAATGGACGTAGCCGTCTTGGCCCGGCTCGACCACGGGCTGATCGAGGCGGCTGGGATGTGCGGGCTGAACCCCATCGTGATGATGCTGGGCGCCTTAGAGGGCATTTCAGTGGACTCAGAGGTCCTGTCCTATGAGGGCCCATTCGGCGTTGGGTATGCAGTTGCCGTGCTGAGGCCAGTGGGTCGATCTCAAGAAGCAAATCGTTTCCAGACGCTCATGGCGGGTGTAGAGGAACGAAGGTCGAGGCTGAGGAGTGCGGAGTCGGCCTTCGTGGCGTTGGCAAGGAGAGCCGTAGAGGCTTATGTAAGTACGGGCAAAGTGGTGGATCCTCCGGAGCCGCTTCCTGGAGCCATGCAAGGGAGGGCCGGTGTGTTTTGCTCGCTGCACCGAGGAGGCCAGCTGCGCGGATGCATAGGAACTACAGAGCCTGTTCGGCGCAGTATTGCAGAAGAGGTCATAGCCAATGCCATATCTGCAGCTGTGCACGATCCCCGTTTTGATCCTGTGGCCCCTCACGAACTGGGCGATATTGTATACTCAGTCGATGTCCTTTCGCCTGCAGAACCGATCTCGGGCCCGGAGGAACTTGACCCCAAAAGATACGGCGTCATAGTACGAAGAGGGGAGCGCGTGGGGCTTCTCCTTCCGGATCTGGAAGGGATCGACACGGCAGAGGAGCAGATCTCCATTGCCAGGCGCAAGGCAGGCATAGGCCTTGATGTTCCTGTAGAACTTGAGAGGTTTGAGGTGACCAGATACGAGTAGAGAAGCCATGCACGTCAGAATAGAAGACTCCCTGGGCATATGCGAGCTCTGCCCCCGCAGGTGCAAGCTTCGAGAGGGGGCAAGGGGCGCGTGTCGGGCCAGAGTAATGGCGGGAGGGCGAATCATCTCCGAGAATTATGGGGCGGTGGATTCCCTGGCAAGAAAACCCATCGAGAAGAAGCCGCTCTTCCCCTATATGGCGGGGGCACGGGTTGTTTTTGCAGTCGCACTTCCTCCCACAACCGTCGCTGTGGGTTTGCGAGGTTTTGGGGGATAACCAAGAGGCCGCCGCGGTTTGGAGGGTTTGGGGCGTGGGGGTGGCACCACCGGCCAGAAGGGGGGGGGGGGGGTAGGTGGG
>DMOT01000183.1 GCA_003456765.1 Bacillota bacterium | reverse complement strand
AAGTCGGCAATAAGCCGGGAGCAAGCTGGCTTGAACGAACCAGCAAGCCGAAATCGCCCTTGTACACCATCCTGTTGCTTGTAGCAATCATGGCTGGAGTAATCGCATACACCTCTGGCGATCCGCGAAGAGCAATATCCATTGCTCCGCCTTGGCAGCCCGGGGAAGTGATCCTGCTCAACCTCTGCGACTCCCATGGAGAACTCATAGCCCCGTGGGAGCTGAGCGTCGACTCAGATGGCTCCTCCATCGTGTTCACGTCTGACCAGCGTGGCGTCGGCTATCACGAACACTCGACGGTTTCGGCAGATCGTGATACGCTCGTTCCAAACAGAACTGAGCTGACGTACGAGTCTGAGCGAGGGCGCGTTGAATACACAGCCGCATACGGCGAGAGTAGCGTAACCATACAGTCATCCCTTCCAATAGGTGACGAAGAGGCGGCGATAGACCTTCCAGACTCCCCCTATTTCGACAATGAGCAATTGCTAATGGTCATCCGTGCCCTTCCCTTGAAGCGTGGCTACAAAGCCACTCTGCGCGATGTGATCACAAGGGCGGCGATGAATACTTCAATAACCCTGCGAGTAGTGAGGAAGGAGAAGCTGGAGGTCCCTGCTGGTTCATTTGAAGCCTGGAAAGTAGACCTGAAAGGGACCGGCCGCACGGTATGGATTGCCACGTCCGAGCCTCACCCAATCATAAAGTATGAAGACCGAAAGGCCCAAACCACAGCAGAGCTTGTGCAGTATACCCCGGGCAGGAAACCTGCAGCAAGTGTGGAAGCAGAATAGCGCCGCTCGTCAGAGGTGAAGCTGCAAGACTTCGTACGATGATGGGAGTTTGACCATGAGCAAGCTTGTCGATTGGGCAGTAACGATCTTCGGGCAATACGGACCTCTGGGGCTTTTCATAGTCGCATTCGCTGAATCAAGCTTCTTCCCAGTCCCGCCCGACGTTGTTCTGATTCCCCTGTGCATGGCCCATCCTCGGGCTTCTCTGCTGTACGCGGCTGTCACTACAGCCGCGTCCGTTCTGGGCGCCGTATTTGCATACCTGGTAGGCGCTCATGGCGGACGCCCCTTGTTGCTCAAGTTTACGGACAGGGCAAGCCTTGACAGGGTTAGACGCCTCTTTGACCAGTTCGGTGGTTGGGCGCTGGGCATAGCCGCCTTCACTCCGGTGCCGTTTAAGGTATTCACCATAGCATCTGGCATCTTTCAGGTACGTCTCGTGCCCTTCCTCGTAGCTTCCACCATTGGCAGAGGTGCCCGCTTCTTTCTCGAAGCAGCACTGGTCTTAAGGCATGGCGAACATGTGCGGGAAATCATCGGAACCCAGTTTGAGCTGATCACCCTCGTAGTCGGCATAGCTGTGGCTGTGGCGGCAATTGCCTGGAATGCTGCATCCCACAGGAAGCCTGCCCAACAGGCACCCGCACCGAGAAGCGCAGGGGCAAACAAAAGGCACTGGCGGATTCGCCTGCCCAAAGCCGTCCATGACATAGCTCCATCAAATAAGAGGTTCTGGGCCGAATGGGGAATATACGCCATAGCGGGCTTCGTCTTTCTGCTCATATTCTTCGAGGAGCTCGCCCTACTCGCGCAGCCTGACCGGGCTCCATTCCTGCGGCAGATCGACGTGACCATCATGACCCGGGTGCGGGCTATCCGAAACCCCTCTCTCACTAAAGCCTTCACGTTCGCCGCAGTCCTTGGGTCATATCCATTCGTCTTCGCCTCTCTTGCCCTGGCTACGGCATTCAACCTTCTTCGCGGCCAGCGGGCACGGGCGGCTACCCTTGTGATTTGTGCCATAGGAGGAGTAGGACTGTCAGCCCTCACGCTTTGGGCCTACAACCTTCCGGGGCCGGAGTTTGCGCTTGCAGTTCCCGAAATCCTCTCCCGGAGTTTCACGGCCCAGTCGATTACTGTAGCCCTTCCCTTCTACGGTATCGCAGCTTACATCGGGCTCAGCATGGCCGATTCACGGCTTCGCCAGTGGGTCGCTGGAGTGGCAGTCGCCGCAATTGTCGCCCTCATCTGTTTCTCAGGGGTCTATATGGGCTTCCAGTGGCCATCGGAAGCTGCTGCCGGCACCGTTGCGGGAGCCATGTGGCTCTTCATATGCATCAAGCTGTTCTCGCTGACAAGACAGGGACACAGGCTTCACACCGATTCCGAATAACAGGGCGCCGCAGGCCGGGCCCTATGCCCAACGGGAAGACCCGTCGCCCTGCCGGCAATGCGCATGGTCGATCAAGCTCCCCGACTACTACTTGCCTGCGATCATCCAGCCCCACTTTGTCCGCTTGAGCATGGCAGTCGCGGACCACGATACGGCAAGGACTACTGCACCCCCAGCCCACACCGATAGATGGAAAAGGACGGGATTGCCCGTAGCGGTCAAGTGCCTCCATATCGCAAGTCCCAGGGGGTGCGAAAGGTAGATCCCGAATGACGCCCGGCTGAGGCTCAGCGCTGCACGCGCAGGCAGTCCGCCTCTTGCCGTCACCCATTGCGACACTGCAAGGAAGAAGAGGCAACTGGCAACCGCATATATGTTCACGATCAGTTCGCCATAGCCAGAAAGCGCATGGGGCGTCTTAAGGTGGATAGCTGCACTGACCGAGCAGTTGAGGGCGGCGCTTACTGCCCATACTGCCGCAACTGCCCACTTGTTCTTCCTCGTCCAATCCTGAAGAGCGTCAAAATCCAGCCCCGCAAGCATCCCGGCGAACAAGTAGAACCCAAACCTCGCCGCCCAGCTTGCCCTGTTGGGTATGGCAAATACCCGCTGGTCCCACATGAAGAATACGGCCTGGACGAGCGCCCCGATTCCGAGCCACAGCAAGGGCTGGCGCCTCAAGAATTGCAGAGCCCTCAACATCACGGGGAATAGAAGGTAGAATTGGAATATCAGCACGATAAAGTAGAGATGATCCCAGGCCTTCCCGGTGGCCAGCAGGCAAAGGAAGGTGCGCGCATCTATCTGCCTTCCGCGCCATACGGCAAGGAACGTGTAGATGACGGACCAGACTACGTATGGAATCCCGAGGTCCAGAAGCCGCCGGCGCCACATGGCAAGTGCGCTCACCAACCCCTTCCACCGGTGGGCATAGCTGTGAACAAGCACCGCAGCGCTGAGAAAGAGGAAGGCCTGAATTGCAAACCGGCAGAAGGAATTGACGCCAAGATAGAGGCCGTAGAACCTGGAATCTGTACTCAAGGACCCAACCGGGTATGATGTGACATGCCCCAGAAGCACAGTTGCGGTACAGATGGCGCGAAATACGTCTAGTTCATAGATCCTGGATCTCCTCACTGCAACACACTCCACATCTCCCGGCTATGCGTGGCTGCATCAATTGCCCTTATCTCCAGAGAATATCGCATTCCATGTTGAGAAACCTGCCCAGATTGTGGGCCTCTTCCTCTGTCATGCCCCGTACATCTGGCAAGAGCGGTTCAAATGGCACCAATTCCACCTGGATTCGGCCGCCCTTCCGCCTGTAAGACCAGGTGCCAACGACACAGCCCTCGTAGAGCATGACGGGGGCAATCCAACCTGCGCTTCTGAATATCTCCTTGTAGTAGTCCTCGCATACGAGATGGGTCTTGTCTTTGTGAGCCAGCAAGTATGAATCGAAGTTCGGAAGCAAGCGCGCGACATTCCGTCCAGTGTCTCGTTCCATGAATTCGTCCACATCCTCGGATAGCAGGTACAAGCTTCTACCATCCACGTTTATGGCTACAAGCTCATCCCGAAGCGCCTTCCACGCCCCATCAGCCTCCCCGGCCCGCAGTCCGCTCCAGGCACAATAGTCGCGCAGATCAGCTGGGCCATACGCCCGCAGGTAGCGGCTGAGAAGCTCTGCGCAAGCTTCATCTTGAGCAGTCTTGTCAGGGTTGGCTCCAGCTGACGCACATTCCCCCAGCCACCTATCGACTCGAACAAAGGTGGTTTCATTGCCTCTACTTGGCCCAAAGCACACGCGGCCCTCCAAGACAGCGCAT
>DMOT01000224.1 GCA_003456765.1 Bacillota bacterium | reverse complement strand
CCCTTTCCCGTTGCGGAAATCGACCCCCTTACGGCAGAATCACATCCCCACAAAGTCAACGAGTAAACCCAGGATTCTCCGCGATCGTCGTCAGCCCTTGATGCATTCACCGCATTCCAGGCAGAAAGGAAAGGGGGATCACAGGCCATAGAGGCAGTGAAGAATTCCCCGACGCCTATGGCCCGAACGGAGGACACGTCACCCCCGCCATGAGTGGCCACACTCGAAGCCTTTACCTCGCTGCCAGGCGCTGCAGTGACAGATGCCATCAAGATTACCGCAATCAACAGGAGAGGGCGCATAACACTTGGCCCTTTTTTCATCCTTTGATTCCCCCCTGAAATGGTCAGTACACTACACGATAGGCGAATGCAGAGCATCCTGCCATCGCCCATTAGGGTGATTTAGCATTCCCTGTGTGCCAGAAGGAGTCTGGGCTTGGGCGTGGAGGGCAATTCCAGAGGTACAAGCAGTAATGGCGGGGCATAAGCCCCGCCGTGACGATATCTCAATCTCAGTGAAATGGTTTAGCAGGCCTAAAACCAGAACCAGGGGCCAAATCTCCTCCACCCGAAACCCGGGCCTGGAAAGCCGAAGCCGAGCCATGGCCATCCGAAGCCGGACCAGGGGACGCCGAAAGGTCGCCCGAACGCCCAGGGGCCGAAGAAGCCCGGGCCCCATCCCCACATGCCGAACTGAGACGGCTCTACGCTTCCTTGCGCTTGCGTCCAGGCTCCATCGACTGTCCACGCGTTCTGAACTCCGTAGTATTCTGCCGGGTACACCTCCAGTGCCACCTCCATCATGTGATTAGTCCGCTCAGTCAAGCATATTCCGGATTGAGCACTGCTGAACTGAGCTAGGTGGCACATGATGGCCAAAAGAAGTCCGACAGCATGGTCACTATTTCTGCTATCTTGCTATCACAAACTGTCCGCTATTGTAGACCCCTATCTGGTAGCCCTTGATGCTGAAGATTACCCTCATGTGAGCCTCATCGACCCCAGGGAAGAAACGCCTGAGCCAGTCCATGGCAATATCGCCGGCTTCTGCGTAAGCCCTGACTACCTGGTCATCACTGACCGAAAATCGCGCACCCGCGACATGAACATCCCAAGAAGCTTGCGTCACGGTGTCGACGAATAAGTCTACGGAATCAGGGCCCAGGAAACAACGTGCACTCTGCCGCATGAGCTTTGCAGTAAGGTTTCCAGGGCAGTTGTAGTAGGCCGTGAGCCTTACCGCAGCGAATTCTGCCACCGACAGATCGACATCCTCATTCATCGAGTCCGGAAGGTACGGATACCTTGCAGCGCTAACCCCTGAAAACCCATTCATCCCCCGGCAGCTGGCCAAGGAGAATACAACAATACCGACTATCAAAACGACCCGGCAGCGCGCCGCACTGGATTTTGCCTTCACATTACTTCACCTCCCCGGGCGCCAACATGGCGCCGTTCAGACATGAGTTTCCGGGCTAGCAGGAAGAAAGCGATGCTTCCAGCCGCCCGTATTGCTGCACTGATTCCCAGTGCCCAGTAGACATCAAACCAATCCACAAGTGCTTTGCCAACAAGGGGACCAATGAAGGATGACAAGTTGACTGCACTATTGTGGTAAGCAATGAACGAAGTCCTATTCTTCTCAGGAGCCATTTCAAGCAGAGTATTCAACATCAGCAGCGTGGTTCCTGAAGTGAAGTAACCCATCGACACGTTGAACACAGCTACAAGCCATGCCCATGGAGATATGGCAACCATCAACGGAGTCAACGCCATTCCGGCTGTAGCCGCAGCAAGAGCCCACGCATTTCCCTTCTTCGACGCGCACCTGCTCCATCTGGGAAACGATACGTATCGTGCGATGCTCGCAACCACGGAAAACACGGCAACCCATAGACTCCCGCAATTGAGCACCCGCACATAGTAGATTGTGAACAGTGGCTGTGACATCATCCAGCCGAAGTAGAAAAGCATGGCCTTAAGTGTGAAGCTGACATATGCCTTGTTCTCCAGAACCTCGGCAAACGTCGATTGGCTCGTCTGCGCCTCCTGTGGCTGTGATTCCAGATTGACGCGTGCAGGTTCACGCAGGCCGCTCAGAACCTTGACCTCCACTAGGGAAACCAGGAACGCCGCCACGAATATGAGCTGATATCCAATGGGAAAGGCCATTGAATCAAACAGATATCCGCCCAACAGCGCAGGTACAATACCTACGGCTGTTACCAGGCGGCTTCGCGCAGCAAACGCGTCGCCCCTGTATTCAGCAGGTATTGTGTCACCCATGAGGCTCTGCCATGATATGTGGCCCACGGAACCCGGCACATTCATCAATGCCACTAGCCCAACGAGAACCCAGGCCTGCGCATACGCTGGCACCAGTGGAAGCGCGGCAATAGCCAGCAAGAACGCCCGGTTTGCGATGATCAACCCGCACGTTACTGGCTTTTTCCTCTGAACAGGCTTGAGAAGAGCTGCCCCGGCGAAGCTCGCAACGCAGGATACGGCGGCCGGAAGCGCAGATATCAGAGCAACCTGCAGATTTCCAGCTCCAAGCCTTATTGCAAGCAACCCGAGGAATGGACTGTACAGGTTGAGGGCAAGGCTTTCCCATACCCCATGCCTGTTGTTTACTCTGATGTTATGCCGAATGGTGCTTCGATCTTCCTGTTTTCCTGCAGCCAATCGTCCTCGTTGCCCATGACATGTCAACTCCCAATGCCCTCCAAGACGGAACGCACTCCAGCTCGTTGCCGCTCGTCGGCAAACGCCGCCTCAATTGCGTCAAGGTTCATCTTCACGATTTCGCATTCGCTCAGCCCCAAGATTCTATGGGCAAGCTCGTACTCGCCCCCGAGAGTAATTCCGGATATTCCAGGATCATCAGTGTTGATGCACACAGCCACCCCTCTCCTTACCAGTTCAGCCAAGGGATGTTCGTCTATGTGCGCGATAACCCCGGTATGTACATTGCTCGTAGGGCAGACCTCAAGAAGAACGCCTTTTTCAGACAGAAGCGCAATCACGGATTGATCCTCCAGGGCCCTCACCCCGTGTCCTATCCTTGTTGCGCCCAGCCTCTCAACGGCTATTCGCACCGACTCAGGCCCCTCAGATTCGCCTGCATGCACTGTGACTCCCAGACCGTTCGCACGCGCCCAGGCCAATGGCCTTACATATTCCTCGAGGCCAAGCACTCTTGTGTCATCTGCAATGTCCACACCTGTTATTCCGTCCGACATATAGTCGCGGGCAAGCCTGACGCTGTCCCAACCGGCTTTCTCCCCTGCCGGCTGTGGGATGATCACGATGAAGTTCACTATCGGACCCGAATCCACAGCCTGCGCCCCCTTGAGGGCCGCTTCTACAACATCCACATATGAAAGCCCAGTCAGTCCCTTTATGAAAACCGGTGAAAACCGCAGTTCTACGTAGACTATACCTTCTGCCGCACAATCCTCTATGGCCTCGCGAGTAATTCGGGTTATGTCTTCTGCGGAACGAAGGCAAGGCATGAAGAACTCAAATTTGGCCAGGAAATCGGCGAGCGAACGGTCAGCCTCAACTATCTGCACTTCAGGCAAGATATCTTCGACAGACGCGTTAAGTAACATTCCGCAGTTCTTGCGAAAGAGATCAAGAATGGTGGCTGGCCTCACAGCGCCTTCCAGATGCCTGTGAAGCTCTACTTTGGGCAGTTTGTCTACACTCGAAGCTTCCACGTTTATCTTCCCCCCAGGCCAGAGCGGATCAGGCTCGGCAAGACAGAGCACCGATCGACGGGCTCACCTGCCGGGCCTCTCCCTGATCGACACTACTTTCTATATCTTCCGATACCCAGATAGTGTCCGATGTTGGCCTTATCGTCTATCACAGGCTCAATCATCGGTTTGGCTGTGGTCATGATCGTGGCCACACCTGGACCATGCCCTGCAATGAGGCAATCTGAGTGGACCACTACTCCGATGCTCACAGCACCCTGCCTGTAACTTCGTCCGTAAAGATTGTCGCAGTCTTCGAGAGCCACGATATCGCCGAACCGCAGCTTGTCGATGCCAAGACGCTCAATCTCACCTTTGTCAGTTGTCGTAATGTCGTAGTCCCCTGACGCCACGTCCGCACTTCCTATTCCAGAACCCATAAACACGGCCGGTACTACGGCGGCGACTCCCACCCGAAGCTTGCCGCCGACTTCCTCGATATGGATCAAGTCGAGAAGATCCGGATCGAGGTTAAACATCTTGACGTCCGGATAATCAAGCAGCCGTAGGCCCTGCCCACAGGCACGAATCAGGATCTTGTCGTCTATAGCCAGTTTTTCGATCGCCTCATCGTCAAAATCCATGAGAACATGTTCGATACCGCCGTGATGGCCCGTTACAACTCCTTCGGCCCCTTTTGCATCTCCCGATATCACACGGGCCTTGTTTCCAATGCAAGCAAGGATATTGTAGGCACGATTCTTTTCATCCCCGCGCTTGTCATAGTCTGCAGCTGTGGAAACGCCTGGCTCCACATGATCGCCTGCCCATCCGAACGCCGAATCCCCCACTCGCACATTATAGGTGATTCCGCCAACTCCGGGCAGAACAAATGGAACCCCGTCAGCATCAATGCGGAAAGCCTGTCTTCTCACGTGTGGTGCCACTACGCCCTGTACTGAAACGACTACGAGCCTGTCTCTGTTGGTTCTGATCATGCCAACCACCCCTTCTAATCTCTAGGGAAGAGATTCACCTTGCATGCGCTGATTCCTTCATACATTCTTCACCTGGCACAAACTGAGTCAAATGTGCGAAGCGCAACATCCCTAAGAAGGAGAGGCTGAATAATATGGACTGAGTGTCCACAAGTGTAATCAGGGAGGAAGGCAACATGGGCCAGAACTATCCAGAATGGGCCAACACGATGAAACTCGCTCGCGCCTACGTGCGCCCTCAACGATATACCCAGCGCTTTAACCCTCTGGAAGGCCTGCAGCATGGCACGATCTTCCCAGAACTAGTGATGCCTTACGCTCCGCCCGCCGAGGCGCTGCGTGAGCATGAGGAGGCGTCAGAGTAATGCGGGCTCCAGTCAACCGGGAAGAACTTCTCCTGCGTATTCAGGCTTTGCAATTCACAGCAGTAGATCTGGGTCTTTACCTCAACACACACCCCAATGACACGAGGGCCCTCGCTGACTACAACCAGATATCTGCGGCCCTCGCTCAAACACGCGCCGCATATGAACAAGCTTTCGGTCCACTCATGAACTTCGGGCAATCGCAATCACGGTGCAGATGGGCCTGGGTCGACGAACCGTGGCCGTGGGAAGCATAGGCAATATGCGATATCAACCAGGGAGGATATAGGAATGTGGGTATATGAAAAGAAACTCGAATACCCCGTCAGAGTCAGCGGGCCGAATGCCAAATTGGCTAAAACGGTGATAACGCAGTATGGCGGCCCAGACGGCGAGCTGGCTGCTTCACTGCGATATTTGACCCAACGATACACAATGCCTACTTCTCAGGCTAAAGGAGTTCTTACAGACATCGGCACTGAAGAACTAGCGCACATGGAAATAGTCGCAGCTTTGGTGTATAATCTTGTGAAGGGTGCCACCATAAGCGAGATCAAGGCAGCTGGAATGGAAGGCTACTACGCCGACCACGACCGTGCGCTATACTTTGTAAATGGAGATGGGGTCCCATGGATAGCCTCATACATCCAGTCCAAGGGCGACCCAATAGCCGACTTGCACGAAAACATGGCGGCTGAGGAGAAGGCTAGAGCTACGTACGAACACCTGATCAACCTCTCAGACGATCCCTTGGTGACTGACGTGTTGCGGTTTCTGCGGGAACGCGAGGTAGTGCATTTCCAGCGATTCGGCGAGACCTTAAACATAGTCCACGATTTTCTCAACTGCCGAAAAGTGTGGTAATCTTGGGCAATAACGACAGCAACTGACTGTCACCGTAGAGGCGTGCCGCAGGAGGCCAATATCTCACACTATGCCGCCCCGGCCAAGGGCGGCATTCTTGTGGGCAATCCACTACATACGCCTCAAGGCAGGCATAGTCCCGTACAGATTGCCGACGAGGCAGACTGATGCGAAATAGCATACCTATGACAGTAATTAATGTGGCAGCCATTACTCAATATCTTCAGCACAGGAAGTGAGCACAATGACAGATACTTCGTCGGAACTCCAATCGATCGGTCTTCGCAACACTGGACCAATTCACAGTAACCTCTCAGCCGCCCAGCTTACTGAGGCTTCTCTCGCCCGTGGGGAAGGCGTACTGGCGTCTAACGGAGCGCTACGTGTCGCCACAGGCAAATACACAGGGCGTTCACCTGACGACAGGTTCATCGTGGACGATGCAGAAACCCATTCCACGGTTGATTGGGGCGAGGTCAACAAGCCGATGTCGGAAGAGAACTTCGACCGGCTATACCATCGCCTTACCGCCTATGTGCAAGAGCGTGAACTCTTCGTGTTCGACGGCTATGCCGGAGCCGATCCCCGCTACCAGCTTCCAATTCGCATAATCTGTGAGCTGGCATGGCAGAACCTCTTCGCCCGCCAGCTGTTCATACGGCCAACACCTAGTCAACTGGAGTCACACAAGCCTGAGTTTACCGTAATAGCGGCACCGGGATTTGAGGCCAATCCTCTGACAGATGGGACTAACTCAGAAGCCTTCGTGGTCGTCAACTTCTCCAAACGCCTGGTAATCATAGGGGGAACCAGTTACGCAGGCGAGATCAAGAAATCTGTCTTCTCAGTCATGAACTATGTACTGCCAGCAGCGAACGTCCTTCCGATGCATTGCTCGGCCAATATAGGCCCCGATGGGCGAAGCGCCCTTTTCTTTGGTCTCTCAGGCACTGGCAAGACTACGCTGTCAGCGGATCCTGACAGGCAGCTGATTGGCGATGATGAACATGGTTGGAGCGAGCATGGCATATTCAACATAGAAGGCGGCTGCTACGCCAAGTGCATAAACCTCTCCCGCGAGCACGAGCCGCAGATATGGGACGCCATACGTTTCGGAACCGTCATTGAGAATGTGACCCTGGATCCCGAAACACGCCTGCCTGACTACGACGACGGCACGATAACAGAGAACACCCGTGCAGGGTATCCAATAGAGCACATGCCCAAAGCGGCTGAGCCAAGTATCGGGGATCATCCCTCTGCAATAATCTTCCTCACAGCGGATGCATTCGGTGTCATGCCATTGATATCCCGACTCGACACGAATCAGGCCATGTACTACTTCCTGTCAGGTTATACAAGCAAGCTTGCAGGCACTGAGCGCGGCATTGTTGAGCCGGAAGCAACATTCTCCGCGTGTTTTGGCGCTCCGTTCATGCCCCTCCCACCAATGACATACGCAACGATGCTGGGCGAGAAACTGACGCGAAATGGCTCAAGCGTGTACATGGTCAACACTGGTTGGATCGGCGGCCAGTACGGAGTTGGAAGGCGGGTAAGCCTCAAGCATACCAGAGCCATGGTCTCCGCAGCTCTGAGCGGAGCTCTTGACCATGCATCCTATCAGCCTCATCCGATCTTCAAGCTGATGATGCCCACGGAATGCCCTGGTGTGCCATGCGAAATACTTGACCCCAGAGGTCTATGGAAGGACAGAGAAGCCTATGATCGGGCCGCGCACGCGTTGGCCGCAAGGTTCCGCGACAACTTCGCCAGGTTTCATGACGTATTGCCGGAGGTCGCGTCAGCAGGCCCCAGGGCATGACAGCGCAATCATAGATTGATATCAAGAGCACCCGGAGAGCTGAGAACATCTCCGTTCTGAGCTCTCCGGGCGCATGATGGCCTGGAGTATGAGAAGCGATGCCACTGCTTCATTGCTTCCCTCATCATATTTCCAGATCAGCAGGGCCCTCAGGAGGTCATTTCTTGGCAGAATGGCCCATTGGGGGCCGTTTCTCCAGAATTTGGAACGGGCTGGGTAACTTGAGCCAGGCCTGATCGTTGGTCTGCGAATCCCTGCGCCAGTCACACTCGGATGCAGTGAACAATCGAAGTACCTACCTGGGTAGGTAACAGATAACTTCCGGGGGCTCTTGCAGTGGTAGCTCGCAGCGTGTGCCCTCCCTGTAGGTAGCCGTGAACCCTTCAGCATGCGAACTGAAAGCCCGTAATTCCCTACAATCGGCCGGCAAAAAGGTTCAGGTAGTTCATGACATGCTGCGTTGAGAGGAATCTTCTCCTCACAGTTTCGCGGGCCTTTTCACCAAGCCTGGCCCCGAGATCTGGATCTTCGAGTATCTCGTCGATCCTGGCGGCGCACTGCTCAGTCGTTTTCACGATGAAACCGTCTTCACCGTCACTTATCTGAAGTTTGCACCCGGTAGCATTCCCTGCAACAACCGGTCGTCCCTTCCACATAGCCTCAGTAATTGTGAGGCCAAAACCTTCTCGGGTGGACTTCTGTATGACTACATCTGCGCACTGCTGGAATCCTGCTACCTCCCGTGCACCAACACCGTCCTCATTCGACAGCACGTGGATGTCTCCGTCTTCCTCCGCATCCTCTTTCAGCTTTGCAAGTATGCCTATGCCTTCAGGATCGTCGGCAGCTATTGAACCGACCATTGCCAGCTGGAGGTCGGGCCACTTCTTCTTGAGTATTCGATACGACTCCACTACGCCGAAAGGATCCTTCCAGGGATCGAACCTTGATACCTGCACAATAAGGGGCCTATCCGTAGCGATCCCAAACGAAACCATCATCTGCCTGGCCTCGTCCTCAGGAATTGGAAGATTCTTTGGGCTGGTAGGGTCCGTAGACGGGGTTATCTCGGCAACTGGAATGGCAATCTCATCCCTGGCATATGCCCGACTAGTAACAATGGCTCCATCATACTCGTTCACGTACGGCCAGAGTCTGTGCCAGGTGTCGTCCAAGGGTGTTGACAGGTCGATATGGCATCGCCAGAACCACCTGTCCACAACAGGACGCTCCGATTCGGGAACCGAGTCCAGGAAAGCCAGAACGGCCAATGGTTGGGGGTCATGGATTATGACCACATCCCAGGGGCCGCGGGGGAAGGCCTTCGCCAGCTTCATATTGACGTCCTCATACAAACACCATTCCCGATCGCCCAAGGGTGTTTGTGCCCCCTGCAAGCTGTTATGTATCTTCTTGGTGACGTCGAAGAACTCGTCGGGCACGCCGTCAATCACGTGCCACTCGGCATCGAGGCCAGCATCGCGCATTAGCGGGACTATAGTATAAAGAAGTTCGGCCACGCCGCCGCCGTAAGAGGTTGAATTCACATGAAGGACGCGCAGGTTGCCCAGGCTCTCAGCAAGCCGCCTGATTTCGGCTATTCTGTCCTCCCCCGCGTACGGCATATGGTCATTGAGGAGTTTCTCCATGAACTCGACTTTGCGAAACATACATCATCCCCCATATACTTGTTTTTGCACGCGCTACTTCGACACCCAGCCGACCATGCCTCTGATGTAGTATCTCTGCATGACGGCAAAGACGATAATTGGAACCGCCATCACGATAATGCTGCCCGCCGACAAAATGCCCCAGTCCACATGATAGACCCCACGAAGCAGCGGCACGCGTTGCGTGGCAAGAAGCTTTGCAGGCGAGTAGATGAGGATCAATGCGAGGAAGAAATCGCTCCATACCCACATGAACTGCAACACGGCTGCGGACGCTAGTGCAGGAAGCGCCATGGGCATGATGATCTGAAAGAAGATTCTCCAGTCAGAGGCCCCATCCACCTTCGCGGCCTCTTCCACTTCAATCGGCAAGGCCATGAAGTAGTTTCTCATGAAGAAGAGGGTCCACGGAATTCCCCAGGCAGAGTGGACCAGTATCAAGCCCGCATAAGAGTCGACTGCCCCGACCTTGTTCATCATTTGAAACAAGGGTACAGCTATCATCTGCTGCGGCAAAGTCATCAGCGCCACCACAAGGATGAAGAGAGGGTCTCTCCCCCTGAACTTGAACCGCGCAAAGCCATATGCCGCGATTGATGCCACAAGTACAGGGACAACCGTGGCAGGAATCGCAACCTTAAGCGAGTTGAGCATGCCTTTGGAGATTGGAGCTGCAGGATGATTCCAGGCACCTACGTAATTCTTGAACGTCGGAGTGAACGAATCAAACCTCCACCATCCCCGGTTGATCTCGGACAGTGGCCTTATCGAGGCCATAAAGACTCCCAGGAATGGGATGAGCCATATCAGCGCTATGAGCCCTGCAGCGATATAGAGAGCCGCCTTCTGGCTATGACTGCGCCCTGCGGTTCCCATCATTCTTCACCCCCCGCTGCCCTAAAGGTAGGAATCGAGACTATCAAAGCTACTATCATGAGGAATGTGGCCACGACTGCTGCGGCGTTGGGGTTGAATTCCCGAAATGCGTACATGTACATCTGTAGCGCTAGCACGTTGGACGCTCCCCCGGGTCCGCCTATTGTAGCCACGAAGACGATGTCGAAAATCTTGAGGACCCATAGAAATGTCATTGTAACTACAACACCAGTGACCGGTCTTAGCAGTGGCACCGTTATGTTAAAGAATATCCGCCACGGCGAAGCTCCGTCTATTACGGCGGCTTCATACACAAAATCGGGTATGGTTTCCAGGCCTGCCGAGTAAAGCACCATGCTAAACGGAGTCCACAGCCAGAGCGACCCGGCAATAAGAGAAAAGAGCGCAGTGTCGGGGTAGGCTGTCAGTGTTCGCGGCGTGAAGCCAAAGAGGGCCAGCACCGACGGGACGATTCCGACGTTCCCATCAAAGAGGAATCTCAGGATAATGCCCCCCACAACCATGGGAGTAACCATGCCGAGAAACACGATTGACTTGACTACGGCTCCGCCTTTGACATCTCTGAGAATCACGGCGAATATCAATCCTAGCATTACGGTAAGCGGCAAATGCAGAACGATCCATATTACGTTATGAATCAAAGCCCCATACGGAAAGCCCCGTTCAAATCCTCGCGGATCAAACATCTCCGGCTCTGACAGAACATCAGCATAGTTCTTTAGAAGTGCAAATTCGCCTTCAGGCGTAAAGAAGCTTAGCCATAC
>DMOT01000220.1 GCA_003456765.1 Bacillota bacterium | reverse complement strand
ATGTTCTACGGGATGCCAAGGCAGGTAGTTGTGGACATGATCTGGTGGATCGTGCTTTTCAACGTGCTCAAAGCCGGAATCAACTCTGCTCTGACTGCGCTTGTGTATAAGCCGCTCTCCGGGCTGATCAAGGCTGTCCCCGAAGAGCCTCGTAGGTCGCCGGCAAGGGTAATCTCGAAGAACACCTCAGAACGTCGGGGTTAGCGCTTCTGGGAACCGGGGCAGGGCCAGAGCCATCGGGCTTCTGGCCCCGATCAGCCTCTAGTCGCATCCTGCAAGGCAGCAGGAGTATGGGCTTCATCACGCCGAAGATGTGAGGTAGTAGATGATATATATGATCCATATGTGCGCGGGGTAGAAGATATAGAAGAACCATTTGGCCAGCTCGCTGCCTAAACCGCGCTTGCCGTTGTAGAGGAAGAAGAACGGCGTTGCGAATATCATCATCCATTGATAGTCGAACAGGAGAATCCTTGCTTCTGTGAGGGCTCCCGCCGGCCAGGATATCACAACCGATGCCAGGATGTACATTGCTGCCATAGCCATGGCATCCCCGCGGAAGAAGTAGAATATGAGGATCATTGCGAGACCATAGAGCGACGCTTCTGTCGCGAGTGAGACGGCGCCAATGGCAAGAGCAATAGGAATTCCAGTCCAGTATCTGCCCGTATCTTTCGTCCACTCCAATGTGCTCATGAGGGCTACACCTAGCCCAAGCGAGAGAAGAATGTTATTGGGGATCCCCATGGCTGTTGGCAGCAAGTGCGTGAGGATGCGGGAACCAACATACATTGCCAACGCTCCGCCGAACAGCTGTGCCATGTAGCGAGGCCTGCTTCTGGTGTGGAAGAAGCCTTCAACAGCAAGGAAGAAGAATACGGGCGCCACTGTTCGCCCGAGATAGCCGAACCACAGCGGCGCATGGGGGAAGTATTGGAGTATATGGTCGAGCAACATCAGAACGGCAGCGATGAGTTTGAGGTCGAAACCGCTCAAAACGCCTTGTCTGTTCATTGCCAGGCTGATTCTCCTCTCGACTTACAGGGGTCTAACTGGCATAATTAAGTTGGACTTGCCAGTGCCTGCGGATGGCAATGACAATCTTATCATCAGCATCCACCGTGTTCAATCATTGGCCAAGACTTGCATCGATCGGGCAAGCAGCATTGCAGACCTGGATAGGCAGTTGACTGGGGGGCAGATCCTTGAAGACCATCTTTAACATAATCGGCCCCGTGATGGTTGGGCCTTCTTCTTCGCACACAGCAGGGGCGGCACGAATAGGGCTTGCGGCCCGCGCGATTGTCGGCGGGCAACCCTCACGAGCTGTCATTACCCTGTACGGCTCGTTTGCCACGACATATGCGGGACACGGCACTGACCTGGCGCTCATTGCCGGGCTTTTGGGGATGGAGCCAGACGACGAGCGCATTCCCGACGCACGCCGTCTTGCGGTTGAAAGCGGGCTCGATGTGGGGTTCAAAATCGCAGAAGATTCGCCTGACGTACATCCAAACACTGCGAAACTGGAGCTTGAGGGACCCCGCGGCACTACCAGGACTGTGGTCGGCTCGTCTGTTGGGGGAGGAAGCATCCTGATTACGCGGATTGACCATTTCAAGGTAGACTTCTCAGGCGAAAGCCATGCTATCGTCGCCTCTTACCGGGACCAGCCCGGGATTATCGCGAAAATCACATCTCTCCTGGCCACTGAAGATGTGAACATAGCGTCCATGCGGGTCTCGCGCGAGGCCAAACATGCGAGGGCGCTGGCAATCATCGAGGTGGACCAGCCGGTTTCGGACGAGGCGCGTGCTCTGATTTCCCGCATCTCCGGTGTGGACGAGGTCATGGCTCTACCGCCGGTCTCGTCGGATTAAGGGGGAGTCTCTATGGCGATTATTACACTTGCTGAACTTGTAGAAGATGCATCTCGCTTAGGCGTAAGCATCGGCGCGATCGTGCGCGCGAGAGAGGCTGAACAGAGCGGACGGGCGGAAGATGATCTAAATTCCGATATGCAAGAGCGGCTTGGAGTCATGAGATCCGCCGTAAGCTGCGGGCTCAGGGGAGTGCGGTCCAGGAGCGGCTTGACAGGAGGCGATGGGCCGCGCATGGCGGCTGCCAGGCTGAAGGTGAGCACGATATGTGGAGAGCCTCTCGATTCTGCCATGGCCTATGCCTTGGCCGTAGCCGAAGTCAATGCGTCAATGGGCCGTATTGTGGCTGCGCCGACTGCCGGGTCGTGCGGAGTATTGCCGGGAGTGTTGCTTTCTGTGGGGGAGAGGCTGTGTGTGGACGATTCGGCTCTTGTGGAAGCCCTCTTTACCGCAGGAGGCGTTGGCGCTGTGATAGAGCGCAGCAGTACGCTCTCGGGAGCTGCAGCCGGGTGCCAGGCTGAATGCGGGTCCGCGGCCGCCATGGCCGCTGCAGCCGCCGTACAGCTTGCTGGAGGTTCGCCAGGGACTTGCTCCCATGCCGTGGCATTGGCGTTCAAGGGCCTCTTAGGCCTTGTTTGTGACCCCGTAGCTGGGCTGGTTGAAGTGCCGTGCGTCAAGCGGAATGCAACATCAGTTGGGTTGCGCTTGCTGCTGCAGACATGGCTCTTGCCGGGATCCGAAGCGTCATTCCTGCAGATGAGGTCATAGAGGCAATGGGTTCCATTGGTCGCGCGCTTCCGCCGTCGCTGCGCGAGACAGCCCTGGGCGGACTGGCCGTGACTCCCACAGGCAAGAAGTTGGCTTTAGAACTGGAATCGAATAAAGAGGAGTTGCCCTCGGAAGATAAGCTGGCCTGCAGGCGTGGTTGATGCCGTCCCGCGCTATTTGCGTACTTGCACACTCGCCTCAGTATGCGTATAATAGGGGTAGTGAAAATCCATACTGTACATCACGAGCGGATGTGGCCTAGCGGTAGGGCAACGGCTTCCCAAGCCGTGGATCGCGGGTTCGAATCCCGTCATCCGCTCCATTTATTTTCCCTGCAGCGTCCTAGCTGCGGGTTTTTTTATGTGGCTCGATCACATTCCTGGAAGGCTCTTTCCAGCACCTCCAGCAGTTCACTGCAGGTTGCAGGTCGGTTAGGGATTCCCAATGAAGCTCCCCCTCGAAGCTCGCTTGCGGCAATCCAATCCAGGTCGCGCCTGGTGAGCCCTGCGCTTCTCAGGGAGGTTGGCAGGTCGGCGGCAGTGAAGAGCTGATCGATGAGATTTCGGAGCCAGTCAATCAGTTCATCAGGCACATGGCCCTGAGGCACATGGCCCTGCAGTCCGGATTTGCGGGATTCCTCGTCTTCATCCTCAATTTGCAGTTCAAGAATGTCACCTTGCTCCAATGCAAGCAGCATCTTCTGGACCACATGAAGCCGTCTTGCAGTCTCAGTGTCGACCCGCGCCTGGACTGCGAGGCCTGGCGCCAGAAGTATGCCTACCATGTTGCCATGGCTCAAGCCGAATCTGATGCAATGGTGGACCAGGGCATGGGGAAGACCCAGGTGAGCATGGGCGAAAGCTAACCCCATCAGCAGGCTGCCCCAGCAGAGCAGGTTTCGGGTGCCGGCGTCGATCTCATCCGGCCTGAGTGCGCCCTTCGCCCCGTGCGTCTCCTGTGCGCGGGCGCTGTCAGTAGATGTTCTGCTCATGGCCGGGCGCCGGAGCGCGTTGAGGCCTTCTGCCAGGTTGCAAACGGCCGCAAGCGCCACAGCCTGCACCTGCCGGGACGCCCTGGCGCTTGTGAGGATCTCCAGAGCCTGGGCCAGCGCGTCGACTGAAGATACGACTGTAGGACAGAATGGAAGCGAATCAGTCAGGGACGGATCGGCGATGATCATGGATGGAGGGGGTATGGGCCGGATGCTCAGTTTCTCCTCTCCCAGCTCCACAACGGCGTTGTTAGAGCTCTCAGAACCAGTCCCAGAAGTAGTTGGCACCGCGATCCAGGGCAGGGCTCTCTCCGGGTCGACCGCCTTCGTCTTCAATTGGAATGCGGCTACGTCTGTGCCGCCATCCTGGAATGCGAGGCCCGCTACGGCCTTGCCGACATCCAAGGTCGTCCCGCCGCCTATGGCCAACACTATGCCAGCGTCGAACTTAACGGCCGTGTCGATTCCCGCACGGATGATGCCATGGTCGGCGCGGCCTTGTACTTCGAGAAGATGTATGTCTGGCCCGCCCGAGCCTTCAATCAACTGGAGCATCTTCATGATCCTGCGTACTTGCGGTGACTTTGAACTTGACTCGCCAACCGCGACAAGAACTGAAGACCCAGAAGGCAGACCCCGAATGGCGGGGGCTAAATGCTCTAGCCCCATGTCCCGCCCGTAGATGATGCGCTCAGAGGTCTGTGGCAGTAGCTTGCGATTAATCTCCACCCTGCCGGAAAACTCATCATGCTCCACAATCCCCGGTACGCTCCAAAACAGTTGACTGCCGGTCCTGCTGATTCTGATCATTGCTGAAACCACCCAATCTGGCAAGTGTATGTCTGAAACTGTTGCACTTCTTAGGATTCCACGCAGCAGGTCGTTCTTCCTTCGCGCGGCTCCTCATTGAAGTTCATCGGCGGCAATCTGCCGTTCCACTCAAAGGAGGAGCTACGTTCTGTTTCTCGAAGTTTACAAGAATGTCTGCCCGAATGCGGGTAAAAGGGTGATATGCATGCGCGGTTTTGCAGTGATGTGCGCCTGCCTTCTTGCGGCCGGGATCATTGAGAGCTGGTTTCACACACGCCGTCTTAGCAAGATGCCTGTCAGGGTCCACGTCAACGGCATCAGGGGGAAATCGACAACAGCGAGGCTTATAGCTGCCGGTTTGCGAGCCGGCGGCCTGCGCACCATCGGCAAGACCACAGGCACGGCAGCCAGGATCATATGGGAGGACGGCTCGGAAGAGCCAGTGGTACGGCGCGGCAATCAGGCGAAC
The DNA here is from genome assembly GCA_003456765.1 of Bacillota bacterium. Taxonomy (GTDB): domain Bacteria; phylum Bacillota; class DTU025; order DTU025; family DTU025; genus UBA10085. The sequence continues at coordinate 419 of DMOT01000220.1, read as the reverse complement.
ATCTCTGAGCAAATGAGCCTTGTCAGGCTGGCACATTCCCGGGGCGCAGATGCAATAGTAGTTGAATGCATGGCACTGCAGCCCGAAAACCAATGGGTAGCTGAGCGGCACATGATCAGGTCTACAGTGGGCGTTATTACCAACGTTCGCGACGATCACCTGGATGTCATGGGTCCGAGCGCGCGGGATGTGGCCCACTCCCTCGCCCTAACCATTCCCTACGGCGGTGATCTGGTCACAGCTGAAGAGGGATTCCTTCCTGTCTTCGAGCAGAGGGCGCATCAGACTGGTGCATCTGTGCACGCTGTTTGCGCAACTGATGTTCCCGACGATGTGGCCCTTGCTTTCGACTACATCAACTTCCCGGAGAACGTGGCGTGCGCACTGAAAGTGTGCGAGCTCTGTGGCGTGTCGCGCGA
>DMOT01000271.1 GCA_003456765.1 Bacillota bacterium | reverse complement strand
AACCCTGTGGATCACATCGTCAAACGGGAGCTTCAGGTCCCCTACTACATCAGGTACATGGACGATATGATCCTTCTGGCCCCGAGCAAAGATCAGCTTTGGGACGCTCTCTATGACCTGGATGTCTACTTGCAGGAGAATATGGGCCTACAGCTGAACGATAAAACGGCCATTATGCCCCTCGATGCAGGGGTGGAGTTTGTCGGGAAGCGTATCTGGCCACACAAGATTGAACTGCGCAAGAGTACATCGCTACGCATGAAGCGCCATCTTAAGTATGTCAGGGAGCACTACGCCAAAGGAGAGCTGCCTTACGAGTACGCCAGGAGTGTAATCCTGAGTTACCTGGGGCTCATGAAGCACTGTAACAACGATGCTCTTAGGAACAAGATACTCGAAGATTACGTCCTCATCAGACAGTCACAACCCTAAAGCGGTACTGCGAAAGCGGATCCGCTTTTTTATTTGCCCCGAATGGTGGTGAGGTTATGTTTGCACGAGATAAGAAGAAGCACTTCTGGGCGGGGCTGGCCCTGGCGATAATCGCCGGGGTTTTCTTATGCCCGATATTGGCCAGGGTGCCCTGGAAATTTGCGCAGCTGCTGGTTGCGCTAGGAGCTAGCGGTTTGGGACTGCTCACGGCCGCGGTGGGTGGGGCCGTCAAAGAGATTATCCGGGATTGGCTATTGAAGCGAGGCCATCCCGAGTGGCTTGATTTCGTGGCTACATGTTTAGGAGGTGCGATTGGTTCTTTGATTATGATACTTCTTAGAGTGGGGTGAGACGATGGACAAGTATGATGGAAACTTCATCAAAATGGCTCTTGCCTTCATCGCAACACTATTTCATTTTGCCTTCGGAGGTTGGAGTATGCCACTAGCAGCTTTAATCGTATTAGTCGTCCTAGATTACTTCGGAGGCATGGCCGTAGCGAAGCGGAAGGGCGAGATAGACAGCAGCGTAGGCCGAGAAGGGGCCTTCGTTAAGGGGTTGTATTTCGTAGCCATTTTCGCTATGCGGATGATAGACAAGGGCCTGAGTCTTCCGGTGCCGGCTCTGCAGACATGGATCACCTGGAGCTTCATTGTGGTTGAAGGCGAGAGTATAATCGAAAATCTAGGTATCCTTGGGGTTCCTATACCCGATGGTCTGCGCAGTGCTTTCAAACGGTTGAAAGATAAGAAACACGACATACCGCTGCCAGGGATAGGCGGCTTACTGGGGGGAGATAAGGACAATGAGGATCTGCATTGATCCTGGCCATGGTGGACGAGATCCCGGAGCGGTGGGCCAGGACGGTTTGCTGGAGAAAGATGTGAACCTGGCCGTGGCCAAAAGGGTGGCGAAGCACCTGGAGAACATGGGATACGAGGCCATCCTGACCCGCTCGGAGGATGAGTATGTATCCCTGGGAGCTCGAAGCAAACTGGCCAATCTGCATAGAGTTAGCGTGTTCGTCTCCATCCACTGTAACTCGGCCGAGAACCGGGCTGCGCAAGGAACGGAGACTTTTTGCTATCCGACAAGTTCGGAAGGAAAGACGCTAGCCGAAATGGTACAAAGGGAGCTAATTAGCCGAGCGGGTGGTAAGGATCGAGGCGTAAAACATGCCAACTTCCAGGTTTTGCGGGAGACGGCAATGCCAGCCATCTTAGTCGAACTAGCGTTCATCAGCAATGAGGATGAAGAACACAAGCTGGCAAGCCCCGATGTTCAGGATGCTTACGCCTTGGCCATAAGTGAAGGCGTTGACACGTACTTAGTGGGCCGGTTCAAGGAGCGAGTGCTCTAGAAGGGGGTGTCTCCATCATGTGGCAGAAAGTGTGGGCGAAGGTGAAAGAGTGGGGCTGGCTTGTGTTGGCTGCCATTGTCGGCCTGTTTTTACTGGGCCAGAAACCCCGATGGGTTAAGGAAAAGGAACGTGAGATTAAGCAGCGGGATAGCGCAATTGAGAAGATCAAGGACGAGCGTGAGAAGCTGAAGGACAAGGCGGATGAAATCAAGTCGTCCCTGTCCGATTTCGATAAGGTGGTGAAGGAGCAAGATGAAAAGATTGCCGCAGCCGGGAAGGTGGAGAAACCTGATCCTCTTACTGACCCTGGTGATATTGCTGGCTTTATCAAAGACCGCAGCCGCCGAAAGTAACTTTTGGGATGTGCTCCAGAAGCAAGTAACGGAGGATGAAATGAAATCCTTCATCCTTTACGTGCAGGAGCTGGAGGCTGAGAATACGGCACTCCAGAACAAAATCAGCGTTCTGGAAGAATCCCTCGAAGAAACTAGGCAGCGTGTGATAAAACTGGAGGAGTTAGTCGAAACCCGTGACGGTGAGATAAAGCTCCTCGAACAAGAAAACCTGCTGTTGCGGCAGCAGGTTACTGAGTACAAATTCCTGTATGAGAACACACGACCTTCAGCTTTTGACAAGGCTGCAAACATCGGAATAGGAGCGGGCGTTGCAGCGGTACTCTACTTCCTTGTTCAGTTTGCCAACTGACTACCGACCCTCACCATGACGGTGGGGGTCCTTTTTCTGTTTTAAGGAGTTGCAACAGCCCTTCCTGGTGAGAAAATGAACGAAATGGATAAACCTATGCCAAGGCACATTCGCCTCTCAAATCGAAAATGGGAAAGCCCGGGTGTACCCGGGCCAAGGAGCTAGCTCATTTGGTTTTGTCTTGTCTGCTACGTATCCTGACTCGCGGCTCTGTGTTCGGCACGCGTATTAGGATGTCTGAAATATCACAGTCTAGTGCTTCGCATATGAGATCCAAATGCTCCAAGTTGATTCGCTCGACTAACTCGTGATACCAGTCGTTTATCGTGGACGGTCTGATACCGGTTTTTCGAGCGAGGTCCGCTTGTGTCCACCTCAGCT
>DMOT01000270.1 GCA_003456765.1 Bacillota bacterium | reverse complement strand
GGAAAGTGGCAGCGCAATCTCCCCGGTACTCAACGTCTTCAGTATTGGTTTCATAGGAGGGAGCGGACCTCAGGAGGGGCTGAACGAACGGGTGCGTTTCCTCGTGGCAGGCGCTCGGCTCTGGGGCTTTCTTTCCAGCCTATTTCACGAGGTTGCAGAATCAGTCGCCTGGGAGAGATGGGAGGGGACCATCGAGTACTCGTTCATGGCCCCACAGCCGAGGGGCGTATACATGTTTGGCGTGTGCATGTGGGCGATCGCTTACGGGCTGGTTCGAGTGGTGATATGTCTCACCGCAGTAACCCTGGCGTTCAACATCTCTCTGGCAGAGGCGAACCTGGGAGGGGCTTTGCTGACACTTGCTGCCTCAAGCCTTGCCTTCATTGGAATGGGGCTTGCGGCCGCAGTATTGCCCCTCATATCCCCGGAGAAGGGTTCACAGGCTACCCACATCTTCCAAGCCGTGGTGCTGCTGGTGTCAGGAGTATATTACGATGTCGCGGTTCTTCCCGCATGGGTCAGGCCGTTGTCGTACATATCCCCCGCGACATACACATTGCGGGCGGCGAGAGCCGCACTACTTGAAGGCGCAAGCGTAAGGATGCTTCTGCCGGATCTCCTGGCGCTTGTGCTCTTGGGAGCGATCCTGATTCCCGTTGGATTCTGGGTCTTCTCCATGGGAGAAAACTACGCAATGCGCACAGGCAAGCTCAAGAGAACGGGGTAGGCCATGTGCGAGATTGCGCGGTCGCCATCATGTCTGAGGGATAGAGCGTGAGAAGGCACGGGCGATTCAGGGACAGACCTGAGCGTCCGTGCCTTATGTTCAGCGCTATGGCTTCGGCGGACAGCTAGCGGTATGAGACGACGACTTCGATATCCCTGGAGATCCTGTAGATGCCTACATATAGCCTGCGTCCAGCTTTATCGTAGAAATACCCGGGTTTTCCTCCGTCGCCCGTCACTTCGCACACATTGCCGGCTGCAGGCAAGCGCTTTCCGTCGACTCTCACCTCAACCGGCTCTTCTGCTACATTCCATACGCGGAGCGTCTCGACATGCATGGCGCATGCGAAATTCTCTTCGTGAGAAGAGACTGCAACCTCCAGGACCTGAGCAGTCTCGTTGCCCGATGTGCGGCAGGATATCTCCACGAAACCGAACGCGCCGCCCTCATAGTCGGGAGTCTCCCCGTCATCTACATACAGGGAGAATGTGCGCTCCCACAGTCCTTTTCCGGGGAAGACATCGATGATTTCCAGGACCTGCTCGAGTTGGCCCACGTAGCTCATCTCTCTACCCCACGGGATGATGACCCCCTGGCGCAGGAAGACAGGTATCTCGCCCAGTGAGGCGCGTGCGAGGAGGGACTCTCCGGCGCTTGATACTACAGCGCCGTCAAACAGGTTGGCCCAGTCTCCTTCTGGGAAGTAGACAGGTCTACAGTCAGCGCCTGGCATGTAGATAGGCGCTACCATAATGTCAGGGCCGAGCAAGAACTGGTCGCTCATACTATGAGTCCTCTCGTCGTCCGGGAAGTCAAATACCATCGGCCTCATTATGGGCGTTCCGTGATCTGCACACTCCCTCATCAGTGAATAGATGTAGGGGATGAGCCTGTAGCGAATCTTGATGAACTCGCGACAGATGGACGTGTAAGGTTCTCCCAGGGCGTAAGGCTCCTGCGGGACTGTCCAGATCGCTGAATGGTTTCGGAAGAGCGGAATGAATGCTCCAAGCTGGGTCCAGCGAGTGACTAACTCCGGGTCTGAGTCGAATAGGAACCCGCCTACGTCTGCGCCCACAAAGGAGACTCCCGAAAGGCTCAGATTGAGGCACATTGGGATGGACATCAGCAGATGCTCCCACCAGCTTGAGTTATCGCCAGTCCACACAGAGGCATGTCGCTGGATCCCTCCGCAGCCGGCCCGAGAGATGACGAATGGGCGGACTTCGGGCAGGAGCTTTCGGAATGCCTCCTGCGTCGCCTCGCTCATGAGATTGCCATAGGCATTATGAACGTAGGCATGGGGGACCTCCTCGCCCTGCGGGCCGTGGAGGGCGTCTTCGTCCATTGTCTTGGTTTCGGTGGCGAAGTTGGATGGTTCGTTCATGTCATTCCATATGCCCCGCACTCCTGCATCGAAGAGGACCCGATGGTTGCCGGCCCACCAGGAGCGCACGTCAGCCCGGGCGAAGTCTGGGTATGAAACAGTCCCCGGCCACACTACTCCCTTGTAATCTTTGCCATCAGCCTTTCTCACAAAGCATTGCCTGTCGCGCCCTTCGTTGTATACCCGGTAGTCTGGATCCACCTTGACGCCTGGGTCTACTATTGCTACAACCTTGAAACCCATATCCGCGAGGCGTGACATGAGTTCTCCCGGGCGCGGGAAGTCCTCAGGTTCAAAGGTGAAAACGCGAAAGCCGTCCATGTAGTCGATGTCAAGGTAGATGGCGTCACAAGGGATGTCGGCCTTTCGCAGGGCTTCGGCAACGTCGAGAACCTGGCTGTCGGGGCAATAGCTGAATCTGCACTGGTGGTATCCTAATGTCCACAGGGGCGGCATTTTCATGTGGCCGGTGAGCGCCGTGTATCTTCGGACTACGTCCGGTATGGCAGGGCCTGCGAAGAAGTAGTAGTCCAGCCTCTCCTCGGCAGATCCGAACCAGTACTCGCCTTCCGGCGTTTCGGGAATCCCGGTAGGCTCAGGCGGGATTTTGGAGCTGTTCGACATGGGATGCTGCTTCCCCATATTAAACGTGGACCTTGCAGCTGTATCCATGAACAGTCCGCAGGCAGATCCGCGGGAGAAAGCTATGAAGAACGGAATCGATATGTAAAGCGGGTCTGTGCCGGGCGTATACGGGCAGTCATCCGTGTTCCACAGGGTCATGGCAGTGCCGCCCTTGTCAAGGGAGCCGGTTCTTTCGCCGAACCCGTAGAAGTGGGTGTGAGGCTCGAGAACCTTGTAGCATCCTGCCCCGTCTTCATTCCAACCCATTCCGCGCGCGGCGCTGTCGCCACAGAGGAGTGTGCCATCAGGGCTGCAGAATGCGATTCTTACGGGGTCTTTCAAGATTTCGACTTTGACTGAAGGCGTCGAGATAGTCACTGATTGGCAACCGTCCTCGATGGTGACCTCGGGGTCAGGCCATTCTTGCTTCACAACAGAAAAGGATTGCGGCAGCCGGGGATGGACCTGATCCAGCCGAGTCATGCAGACTCGAACCAGGTCATTGGCGATCACAGACACATCCACACAGGAATCTGCAGTCTCGATGGAAACGGCATGTCTGCTTATGCTCACGTTGAGTAGTGGGCCAAGTGAGGCAAAGCCGTTATCTGACATTTCTAGCCCTCCATACAATATGTAAGATAATAGACTAATTTCAGTTGATAATCCTCTCGTAGTTCTAGATCCAAGCAAAATACCCTTCAAGGTGTGGAAACGGGTGTCTGGACCAAGTAAGTCTCGATAAGTTCCTACGCAATCCCCGGGTTTGCATTGTCCGCAATCAAGAGCCTGGCTGCTCGATTAGGCCAAGATACCTTTTGCGAGTTACTTAGTATCGTATCCCGGCATGCTGTTTTCGGGAACGAAGACGCTCCACAGGCACAGACATGGATGGGACAGGACAGGGTGCGCGCGTGGTTTCCTGACGATGTGACGTGCAGCTGAGCTGTAGGCAGGCTCCTCTCGGCGGCGCCGTGGAATGTGGTGTGAGGACTTGGTAGCCAACGAAGCCGTGTCGAGCAGGCAGCAAAGCCGTGCGCCACCTAAGGCCCCTTGCGTCAACCACCAGGTGGAACAGGGATCATGCGGCCGTTGCCTGCGCCCAGGCTCGCACCGGTGACGGAGAGGATCGCATCCAAAACCTGATCATACGATGAAGTCGATTTGCTGCATTGTGCCGACTGTCTTGTCATCGCGAAGATACAACCCCAGCCGGGCCACTTCTCCTGCAGGGAGATTGGCGCTGTTTTTCATCTGAAACTGAGTGTCGACTGAACCCAGGTAGATAGCGCCTATCCCTGCTTCAGCCAATGACACGAGGGGTTCGGCGTCTGGAGCGCCTCCAGTCCACACGTAAAGTTGGGTCCAGGCCGGATCCCGCTCGTCTAGCCATCTATTGCCGTCGGAGTCGAGTTCGGCTAGTTCATCCATGCCGTTTCCGGTGGACGGGCCGAATAGCTCGGTTCCGTCATTGACCATGCCGTCGCTGTTCCTGTCGAGAACGAGGAAACCGCTCCCCCGACAGAGTCCTGGGACCATCTCTGTCTTGCCGTCCGAGTTTAGATCGAATTCGAACAGGGCATCGGAGAGTTGGGCGGCTTCGCCGGTGAGATTCATGATGATCGGGTCGACCTTCTTGCCATTCCCCATTCTTATCGAGGTAGAGCTGTACACAGACTCTTCATGGTGCATCGACAGGCTCAGGGTGAACTTGATCTGCTCGCCGTCTACAGTTGTTATTGAGCCTTCGGCCTCGAAGGACATGTGCTGGAAATCATGATACACGTACTCACGGTCGTATTCGACGCTCCACTCAGGCTCAGGAGCGGGCGTACCGCCTTGGGTTTGGGGTTCGCCTGTCTGGTTTCGGCCCTTCACCACTCTCGACAGATCGATTGTGTCGATCTCAATGCCTGTCAGCAGTTCTATGATCCGCTTGATCATGCGAAGCTTTGGATCGGCGGAGGCCTCATCTGTGATTACTTCCTCCAGCGCTTGCGACTTGCTGGTTGACATGAAGTTCGCCTGTCTCAATGCGGCGCGGGCTTTGCCGGATATGCTGACCCGGTCAGCGGCTGAGCCGGGCAGGTTGGATGGGCTGAGTTCGGGCCCAACTTGCACCCGGAGGCTTTCCGACATAGTCTCCTGTCGCATGCGCGCATAATGGGAGGACATCGATATCGTCGAGTCTCGCACTAGCATCCTTGCACACCCCTAGTCGCGCGTATAGTGATCCCACTCACGTTATCGGCATGTTGCGTCAGAGTCTTAGCCGCGCCCGGGCGCCTGGCACTCCGGGCAACCTCTTTTGGTGACCCATGCATGATCCAAGATCGCTGGTTGCCCCGACATGAATGGCATTTGCCGGGGCACGCTGCAGGTACAGGAGGCCTGAAGCCGGAAAACGGGAGCTTGGTATCATTTGATCATGGTCTTGCTCTATGCTATACTAAGCTAGTCGAAGACAACTGTGAGGTCTGCACCTCGGAGGTGAAGAGGTTGAAGGATAATATCCATCCGAAGTTCCACATCACGACTGTAACTTGTGCTTGTGGCGAAAGTTTTGAAACTGGGTCTACCCGAGAGAATATCAGAGTTGATATCTGCTCGAAGTGCCATCCGTTTTCCACGGGCGTCCAGAGAGTCGTAGACACGGGCGGGCGGGTTGAGAAGTTCCGCAAGAAGCATAATCTTTAGCCAGTTTTTCTTGGGGGCGGCTTCAATGTACGAGGCCACCCCCAAGGGGCATGTACGGTCGGAGCCCGCTCGGGCTCCGGTTTTTTGAGTTTGCCTGCGCGAGGAGGGTGCGGTGTGCAAGGAGGCATACTTGGCACAGGATGGATAGAAGTGATCTGCGGCTCCATGTTCAGCGGAAAGACAGAAGAGTTAATCCGAAGAGTAAAACGGGCCAGGATAGCCAGGCAGAAGGTCGTGGCCATTAAGCCTGCGCTGGATGTAAGGTTTTCGTCCAATGATGTTGTGTCTCACGGAGGCGACAAGATTGGATGCACTCCTGTGGGAGATTCGGATGACGCTGAGGCAATGATACCCGATGATGTGCAAGTTGTGGCTTTTGACGAGGCGCAGTTCTTCGATCGCGGCATTGTCGATCTGTGTGTGCGTCTTGCCGACCGAGGTGTGCGTGTGATAGTTGCGGGGCTGGACTGCGATTTCAGAGGCGAGCCTTTTGGCCCCATGCCCGAGCTCCTCGCGCGCGCGGAGTACGTAACTAAGCTTTCAGCGATCTGTGTCAGGTGCGGCAATCCTGCGACCAGAACTCAAAGGATTATTGATGGCAAGCCTGCAAACTATGGTGATCCACAGGTGGCCATAGGCGCAAGTGAGATGTACGAGGCAAGATGCCGCAGATGCCACGAGGTTCCAGGAAGACCTACTCGGAGCAAGACAGGAGGTAGCGAAGGATGAGTCCTCGGTACCAATACGGAGGTCAGGCTGTTATTGAGGGCGTGATGATGCGCGGCCGCGACAGCGCGGCCATTGCTGTCCGCCGCCCTGATGGCGACATATCAGTGAAGATGCGGGATATTGAAAACTCAAAGCGGCCGTCTGTACTGAAGGCCCCTTTCATACGCGGGGTCGTCATGCTCATCGAGTCCCTGGTTATAGGGATGGAGTCGTTGATGTACTCGGCAAATGAATCGTCGGAGGAAGAGGAACAGCTGTCTGGAGGAGAAGTTGTGCTCAGCCTTGTGATGGCGTTCGGCCTTTTCGTCTTGTTGTTCATAGTGGTTCCCAATGTAATTGTCGCTTTTATGCAAAAACACATACCCAGCGTAGTGTTGGTCAACCTGTTAGAGGGCATTCTTAGGATCGCCATATTCCTCGTCTACATCGTGGTGATCTCGAAGCTAGAGGACATACAGCGTGTTTTTGCATACCATGGCGCAGAACACAAGACCATAGCGGCATGGGAGGCGGGCGAGGAACTGACGGTGGATAACGCACGCAAGCATAGCACGCTTCACCCGCGATGCGGAACGAATTTCCTCCTTATCGTCATGGTGTTGGCTGTTTTCGTATACAGCCTCCTCGGCAAGCAGGCGCTTGGGGAGAGAATTGTCAGCCGGTTGGTCCTCCTGCCTGTACTGGCAGGGCTATCTTACGAAGTTCTCAAGCTGGCCGGCAGGCCTAATCCGTCTCCATTCATGAGATTGCTGTCTGCCCCGGGCTTGGCGCTTCAGAATTTGACGACGCGTGAGCCCGACGACTCAATGTTGGAAGTGGCGATCGCTTCGCTCATGGCTGTCATAGAAAAAGATCAGGCCGCAGGTGATGCGGCGGTGAGGCAAGATGATTGAAAAGCTAAATGAAATAGAGGCGAGATACGTGGAATTGGAGCAGCAGATCGCTGATCCGGCGGTCATTGCTGATCAGATCACGTATCGTAAACTCGCTAAGGCCCATTCAGATCTCGAGGAGATAGTGGCCAAATACCGAAAACTCAAGGACGTTATGGCGGAGATCGTGTCTGTCAAGGAAATGCTCGACGGGCATTTGGAACCGGATATGCGCGAGCTCGCCGAGGCGGAGTTGGATGAACTCGAGTCGAGGCGAGGGGCGCTCGAAAGCGAGCTCCGTGTTCTTCTTCTCCCATCTGATCCCAGAGACGAAAAAAACGTCATCGTGGAGATACGGGCGGGAACAGGGGGAG
>DMOT01000181.1 GCA_003456765.1 Bacillota bacterium | reverse complement strand
GCACCGAGGCGGAAGGGCTTGACGCGGGAACCTTTGGCGAAGACATGGTCAAGAGATCCGGCGCCTTAGAACTGCTTCAGAAGATATGCAGTCAGAGTTGGGCGATATTCCTGGGAACGTTTGGAGCAAAGCAGAGTGCAGTGGCGGGCGAAGGCGACGGGCTGAGTAGTAAGGCGTCCCGATTGAAGCAAAGCGGCGACTTGTTGTCAGCCTTGAAAGCAGACAGCGAGCTCATAGGCCCGACTATTGCGGCTGCCAGCATCGCAGGCGCAGTCCCAGACGGCAATGAAGCTGTTTCCAAACCCGAGCCATCTCAACCTTGCATTCTAAAGCACGTAGTTGAGAAAGGTGAGAGCCTGTGGACGATAGCCAACATCTATGGGGTAACCACTGACACGCTTGCCTGGGCCAATTCGCTGGCCAACCCCAACAAGTTGAAAGTAGGCCAGGTTCTGACGTTTCCTTCAGTGACTGGCGTAGTACATGAAGTCAGCCGTGGCGAATCTATATGGTCGATCGCCAAGAAATACGGAGTCAGCCGCGACAAGATAGTTCAGGCAAACGCTCTCGCGGATCCCGACTCCTTGCAGCTCAAGCAATCACTTATTATCCCCGGCGGAAAGCCACCGGCAGTGACAAACCGGGTCGTTGTAGCCTCAAGAGGATCAGCTGATGCGCGGATTTTGAGTGCGGTATCATCATCGGGAGGTCTTGCCTGGCCCGTGTCGGGGAGGATTACTTCGAGGTTTGGGCCCAGATGGGGCAGGATGCACAATGGCATCGACATTGGGGTGCCGATCGGCACTTCGGTACGTGCGGCAGCTGCAGGAGTTGTGAGCTTTACTGGATGGAATGGCGGCTACGGACGGCTCGTTATCCTTGACCATGGAGATGGCGTGTGTACGTATTACGGGCATAACTCAGCCATCACTGTCTCCCGTGGGCAGAAGGTTGCAGCCGGCGAGAGGATAGCCCGTTCGGGCAACTCCGGGATTTCGACCGGGCCCCATGTGCACTTTGAGGTGAGGGTAGGCGGCAAGCCGCAGAATCCCGAGAACTATCTTCCCTGAGAATGCAGCACGGCGAAACAGGAGATGAATTATGCTATCTGTAGCAGTCAGCGATAGTTCAGGAAGCGTATTTAAGGACGAAAAGCTGCGCGCGGTAGCGCGCACAGGCAATCTCCTTGTCGAACTCCTGGAATCTGATGTTATACCCATGCCGGAAGGCGGAAGCTTGATGCGCCTTCCCGGGCGAGCTCCTGTTGGGATAGGTGCAACGTCAGGCCAGTTTACCGGGGCCGGCCCTGAAGAGGCGGTGGCAGCCGTACTCCCGCAGGGCTATACACGCACATTCCTGCCTGCGTACATAAGCCTGGAGGGAGCGCCTGAGCTTCCTCTTTTTGGGTACTCAGCAGTCGCTATTGCCGGCGACCAGTTGATGGTTGCTGCAATCAGGACTGACGAGCGCGATACATGGAATCCTGTCCACTATAACCTTCCGTCGCTCGCCGATGATGTGGAGAGGCTAGTCTCACAATTCCCTCAAAATCGGGTCATTGCGCAGCTTGCCAGATGCGCAATGGAATATCAATGCTTCACAGCCCAGAACATTTTCTATAGGCGATGGGAGGGGGGCATCCCTGTCTCCCCAACATGTAATGCCAATTGCCTGGGATGCATCTCTCTTCAACCGTCAGAGTGTTGCCCATCACCGCAGCAGAGAATAGATTTTGTTCCGACAGTCTCTGAGATTGCAGAAGTGGCGATGCCCCACCTTGACGGGGCAGAGGATGCAATAATCAGCTTCGGCCAGGGGTGTGAAGGCGAGCCTACCTGTGAATGGCCTACCATAGCAGCGGCATGCCGGGAGCTCCGGCTTCATACCGACCGCGGGACGATTAACGTCAACACCAACGCCAGCAACGTCCAGGCCATTACGGCTATTTGCGATGCAGGTGCTGATTGTCTGCGAGTGAGCCTGGCCAGTGCGCGTCCGGATTACTATGCCAGGTATCACAGGCCGCACGGGTTCAGCCTCGCTGACGTTGAGCGTTCGATAGTTGCAGCTCGAAGCCGCGGGCTGTTTGTTTCATTGAACTACCTGGTCTTTCCAGGTTTCTTCGACCAGGAACCTGAAGTTGATGCATTATGCGACCTCATAGAGAGGTGCGATGTTCAGATGCTCCAGCTTCGAAACATCAACATCGACCCTGACGCATACGCCCGGATCATGCTCGTGGAGGATGAGGACTTGCGGTCCCAGAGGCCTGCCGGAGTAGAGGAGGCAATAGCGCATATCAGCGACTGCTTTCCCAATCTTTCCATTGGTAATTTCACCCTTCCAATCAAAGCCATGTAGCTCGCGATTTCGCGTACCCCCTTGCACATATGCGTTTGACCTTATCTGACCAAAACAGCCCAATCCCCGTATTGTATAGCGGGAACGGGCCGTGAAGACTGTTGCATTTTTCAGTGATAGGTGTATGATAATAATTGAAAGGTCAATAATGGTCAGATCAACGGGAGGGTGCCATGGGCAGTCTGTCAGATTACATTGAAAGCTACTTGAAGCTGCTACTGGACAACGGCCCCCATGATTGCGTGGAGGTTCAAAGGCGTGAGCTCGCTGAGAGGTTTCGATGCGCTCCGTCGCAGATAAACTACGTGTTGTCCACGCGCTTTACCGTTGAACGTGGGTATGTTGTAGAAACCAGACGTGGCGGAGGCGGCTACATTAGGATTTACAGGCTTGACGAAGAACCTGAAACAAGCGGCATTCATATGGTCTATGAGTCTGTGGGGGATGCTATTGATCGTAAGGCGGCGGAGGATCTTGTTGCCAGGCTCGTCGACATGGGCGTCCTCGATGAAAGGGACGCAGCCTGCGTTCGCGCGGCAGTCTTCGATCAGGAGGATACAGAAGCTCCTGAGCTCGAAAGGATCATACGAGCCCGAGTACTTCGCGCCATTCTCATGCTGATGCTGACGCAGCCGCCCACGGCTTAGAAGAGGGAGGGTAAGCAATGATTTGCGAGGTGTGTCGGAAGAATGCAGCGACCGTGCATGTTACGAAGGTCGTGAACAATGTCCGCACCGAGCTCCACCTCTGTCAGCAGTGTGCAAGGGAGCGTGGGGAATTGCAGGTGCTAAGCACGCCTAGCTTCGCGTTGTCCAACGTCCTTGCCGGGCTTCTTCAGGGTGGCTCTGGCCATGGTGTGCATGTAGGTATTCCAGCCGGGGCGGGCAGGAAGTGCAGAACGTGCGGGCTGGATTACTCCGAGTTTACAAATAGCGGGTTCCTCGGATGCTCGGACTGCTATTCCGAGTTTGCTCCGATGCTCAACCCTTTGATAAGGCGGATACACGGGCATACCTGCCACACAGGAAAAGCTCCTAGAAGGGCAGGCAAGGCTGTGCGCTTCCGCAGGGAGATCGATACTCTGCGAAAACGGTTGCAGCAGTTTATCGAGACTGAGGAATACGAGAAGGCAGCTGTCGTCCGTGACAGAATTCGTGAGTTGGAGCAGGGAGCCGTTGAGATAGAGGACGATGCCAGCGGAGAGGCTGGCCAAGGCGAGTCATCGAATGCGAAGGAGGGAAGTGGAAATGGCGGGGAAGAAACCGTATGAGAAGAACCGGGCGATATGGATGGCAGGAGACGGTCCTGATTCGGATGTTGTAGTGTCGAGCCGTGTGCGGCTTGCGCGGAATCTGCGCGGGATGCCCTTCCCTCAGCAGGCTAATGAAGAGCAAATGGCATCCGTTTTTGCTCAGATAAGAGCGGCTGTTGAGGCGACTCCATCCATTGGACCTACTGAAATACTGACCCTGCAGGAACTGCTTCCCATGGAGAGGCAGCTTGTGGTTGAAGAACACCTGACCTCTCCCCAGCATGTGCAGAACGTTGAGAACCGGGCAATAGTCCTCAACCGCGACAAGTCCGTTAGCGTAATGGTGAACGAAGAAGACCATTTGAGAATACAGACGATATTGCCGGGCTTCCAAACCGACGAAGCTCTCAGGCTCGCTTCAGCCACAGATGATGCAGTAGAGGAGACGGTCGACTACGCCTTCGATGAGACCCTTGGGTATCTGTGTGCTTGCCCGACAAATGTCGGGACAGGATTGCGGGCTTCGGTAATGGTTCACCTGCCGGCCCTTGCCATGGTTGGCATGGTGGGGCAGGTTTTGGGAGCAGTATCCAAGGTTGGAGTGGCTGTCAGGGGCGCCTACGGCGAAGGCACCGAGGCTGTTGGCAACATGTTTCAGATAAGCAATCAGGTGACAATGGGTCGAGCTGAGGACGAGATAGTTGCGCACCTCAAGGCTGTATGCGGGCAGCTTGCTGACAGCGAGCGCAACGCCAGAAAGGCTATAATGTCGGACGCCAGGAATCAACTGGAGGACAGGGTCTGGAGATCCTATGGATTGCTGACCAATGCGCGGATCGTTAGCTCAGATGAGGCAGTGAGGCTCATTTCAGATGTGAAGCTCGGGTCGGATCTTGGAATCATACCAGGGCTTGATCCATCTTTCTTCACGGTGCTGTCAGTAGACATCATGCCCGCGCATGTCCAGAAGTTCGTGGGCAAGGAGCTCGCTGCCTGGGAAAGAGACATGTACCGTGCAACCCTGATCAGAGAGCGTCTGGAGACGAGGAAGGAGGAGCAGTAGATGTTCGGATCTTTTACAGAGAGAGCGCAAAGAGTGCTTTACCTGTCGCAGGAGGAAGCGCGCAAGCTCGGCCACAGTTTTGTCGGGACTGAGCATGTCCTCCTGGCGCTTACCCACGAGAGCCAGGGCGTGGCCGGGCGCGCTTTGCACAACATGGGGGTTGAGCCGGAAGCGGTTCGACATGAGGTTGAAAGCATAATAGGACGGGGCGAGCCTGGCCAGGCAGAGATGGTTGGCCTCAGCCCGAGAGCTAAGCGGGTTTTGGAACTCGCGATAGATGAAGCTAGGCTGATGGGCCATGGCTATGTAGGAACTGAGCACCTTCTCCTTGGTCTCCTTCGGGAGGGCGAAGGTGTTGCCGCCCAGGTCCTCGAGAACCTCGGAATTGACCTGGATCGGGCCAGGTCTGAGGTGCTTGAGCTACTGGGCGGGCGGCCGCCAGGGCCGTCGCAGCGCCAGGAGGCGCCGGGGCCGGCGGGGCCCAGGGCCCAAAGAAGGAAGGGAACGCCCACCCTCGAGCAGTACGGGCGCGACCTTACAGTGATGGCGAGCGAGGGCAAGCTTGATCCCGTTATTGGCCGTAGAAACGAAATCGCCCGGGTGATCCAGGTGCTTTCGCGCAGGACGAAGAATAATCCGGTGCTTATCGGAGATCCCGGCGTGGGCAAGACTGCGATCGTGGAAGGGCTTGCACAGCAACTGACCCGGGGAGATGTTCCGGAACTCCTCAAGGATAAGAGAGTGATCCAGCTCGACATGGGTTCTATAGTTGCCGGAACGAAATACCGGGGAGAGTTTGAAGAAAGACTCAAGAAGTTGATAGACGAGACAACTGCCTCCGGCGATGTCATTCTCTTCATAGATGAACTTCACACAGTGGTCGGGGCGGGCGCCGCTGAGGGAGCTATAGACGCTGCTAACATCCTGAAGCCTGCGCTAGCCCGCGGCGAGATGCAGTGTATTGGGGCAACAACGATCGACGAATATAGAAAGCACATTGAGAAAGATGCTGCGCTTGAGCGCAGGTTCCAGCCGATACAGGTGGGCGAACCCAGCGTGGAGGAGACAGTCGAGATCCTCTCCGGTCTTCGCGACAGGTATGAGGCTCATCACAGAGTAAAGATATCTGATGAGGCACTGAAGGCAGCAGCGGTCCTCTCTGACAGGTACATCACCGACCGGTTTCTGCCTGACAAGGCAATAGACCTCATTGACGAAGCGGGCTCAAGGGTGCGTCTGGCGGCCCAAATAGCCCCTCCCGACATCAAGAAGCTGGAGGAGGACCTTGAGCGCGTCAGGGCTGAAAAGGAGGCCGCCATACAGAACGAGGAGTTCGAAAAGGCGGCGGAGCTGCGCGACCATGAGCAGGGCATACGCGACAAGATCGAGGAGCAGCGCAAGGAGTGGCAGAACCAGAGGTACCTGGAAGGCGCCGTGGTAACGGAGAATGAGGTCGCAGAGATTGTCGCTTCATGGACAGGCATTCCAGTTACACAGTTGGAGGAGAGCGAAGCTGAGCGCCTCCTGAAGCTGGAGGAGATCCTTCACAAGCGAGTGATTTCTCAGGACGAAGCGGTTGCGGCGGTTGCGAGAGCGGTCAGGCGGGCGCATGCAGGGCTTAAGGACCCGAAACGCCCTATAGGGTCATTCTTCTTCCTGGGGCCCACCGGCGTCGGCAAAACTGAGCTCGCTCGAGCCCTTGCCGAAGCCTTATTCGGAGATGAGGAAGCAATGGTACGCCTTGACATGTCTGAATACATGGAAAGGCATACTGTGTCAAGGCTCATTGGCGCTCCTCCGGGATACGTTGGATACGAGGAAGCGGGGCAGCTCACTGAGAAGGTGAGAAGACGTCCATACTCAGTGGTGCTCTTCGACGAGGTAGAAAAGGCTCATCCGGAGGTCTTCAACATCCTC
>DMOT01000268.1 GCA_003456765.1 Bacillota bacterium | reverse complement strand
CGTGTTGACTTCCGGCATGCCTATATGGTACTAGATGGATGTAAATACATTAAAAGGGGGTAGCCCGTTGGAGTTAGCCCTTCCGCCATTGATGTCAGAGGTATCCATGTCTAGCCGTATCCCGCCAACCGATGAAATGCCAGCCGCGATCGCACAACCACGAAGCGCAGGGCGCGGCGAGCTGCGTCCCGCGTGGCATCCGAGAACCAGCAAACCTCTAGCGAGGGATCTTCTCAAGTCAATGCTCCCGAAAGAGATTGCCTGTCCTAGATGCCATAGCAAAGAAGTCATCAAGTACGGAAGAAGAAAAGGCATCCAGCGGTACAACTGCAAGAGATGTACTAAGTACTTCACGGAGCTTACTGGCACCCCGTTTGAAGGCCTCCACCTGCGAGAGGAGTTCCTGGAGTTCTCGCTCTGCATGATCCAGGGCCTTTCGGTGAGGGCATCTGCCGGCAAAGCAGGCGTGTCCAAAAACACCGCATTCAACTGGCGCCACAGGATCATATCCAAGCTTGCCGAGGCTGATGCAAAGGTTAAGCTCAACGGGATAGTAGAGATCAGCCAGAGGCTAATTCCGATCTCATACAAAGGCTCACGGAAGTTCGGCGGCACCAGGGTTGAGGGGTTGCCCCTTCCGCGGTCATACTGGCCCATAGCGCTTTCACGCAGCACCTATCATACCGAAAGAGGGGCCCTTGTCATAGCCGTGGATCGGACAGGCAGTGTACGTGCCGAAACGATAAATCCGGCTCGAGGCGGGACATTCGGCAAGGCCATGTACAGCATGGTGGAGAAGGGAGCCACAGTCTGTGCTCGAAGACAGCCAGGAATATGGCGTTCGGGCAACGATTACCCCGAATCCATCTGCTGGATAGGGAAGTGGCGGGCAAGTGGACGAATGAAAGACTGGAACGTTGACTTCGGCCACCCGGTGTACAATATTGACAAGGCCAGCGAACTCATGCTCAGATTCCGCAACTGGATGCGAAGGTTCAATGGCGTAGCCACCAGGTACCTTCTGCGGTATGCAGCATGGTTCTGGCGAGTGGTTGCCTCTATCGACATTGGAGGCCGCCTTGTAGCCCATGCGTTCTTCGTCAACATACTCCAGGCATGCCTGGACACTCCGGACACCAGCACGAAGATATCCTGTGCCGCAGCCGGCTAGCCCCCGCTCCTGCTACTCGCCACAGGAATCGGCCATGCGCATGCGGGCACGGCGCATGTAAGTTTCCCTCGCCCGCCGGCGCCAACCACAAAGTGGGACAGCGCGTATGGGTTCAGGACTGTGTTAATGCCTCATGGGCCTCCTTGAGAAGCTTCGTGACGGGCAATTGCTGAGGACATACACTCTCACAATGTCCACACTCCACGCACCGGGCGGCGCCGCGGTCTGACTGGACAATGCCCTTGTAGAAGCGCGTCGAGCTCTCAACGGCGTTGAACATCGCTGCGTCATTGTAGATCGAGAAGATATCCGGGATCGCAACTCTACTGGGACACGGCTGGCAATACCCACACTCCGTGCACGAAATCTTCATGCGCCCAAGGTAGATCTCCCTAGCCAGCTCGAGCGCATTCAGGTGTTTATCGGACAGAGATCCCGGCTCCGCCTGGGACGCCACACGCAGATTCTCTTCCACCTGAGCCATGCTGCTCATGCCGCTCAGGACAACGCTAACCTCCGGTCTGTTGAGGACCCATCTCAGGCCCCATTCTGCAGGGCTCCAGTCCTCGCCCACTGCATCCAGCGTCTCGGCTATTTCCTCTGGAAGATTCACCGTCAGCTTTCCCCCGCGCAAGGGCTCCATGATCACCACGGCAAGTCCCTTGCGGGCAGCATACTCCAGACCCGCAACCCCCGCCTGATAATGCGTATCCACATAGTTGAGCATTATCTGACAGAACTCCCAGTCGTAGGCGTCCACTATTTTGGTGAACACATCATAGGAATCATGGAATGAGAAGCCTGCATGTCTTATCCTTCCCCGCTCCAATTCGCGTTCCAGGAAGTCCAGAATCCCCATGCTATGCGCTTTGTCCCATAGTCCCTTGTTGAGCGAATGCAGGAGATAGCAATCTACGTAATCCGTGCCAAGTCGGTCTAGCTGTTCGGTCAGAATTCTCTCGAAATCATCAGGGGAATCGCACAACCAGAGCGGCAGCTTGGTAGCCAGGGTCACGTTGTCGCGGCGTCCGGCCAGGGCCCTCCCGACCAGCCCCTCACTTTCGCCTCTGTGGTAGTTGTAGGCAGTATCGACGTAAGTAACCCCATTGTCCAGGCTGTGCCTGATCATGCCTATCGCTTCGTCCTGGGATATGGCGCCTGGATCGCGGTTTTCAACCGGCAACCGCATGCAGCCAAAACCAAGGGCTGAAACACTAAAGCCGGATCCTCCAAACCTTCTATATTTCACAGCTGGCCCTCCTTCTCGTCTCAAACTAGATTGGATGTGCAATATTAAGGATTCGCCTCTCGAAATCCCATACCTTCTATCAACCCAAATGGCGCGCAAGCCCCGGCGCGTTCAAACCAAACGCGATTTACCTCGAATGACATCGCTATTTGGCGACATGAACCCGAGAGGTCCACGACGATCTTCGTCGAATTGTCTACCAAATTGGGAAATGCTTTACTTTTACAAGAGCGCTTGAGCCCGGATACCAAATCGTCTGCATATCAGTGACGTGGCAAGGCGAAGGCAAGAGGCCACCTATGCAAGAGAAGCTTGCGACCCATCTTGGTCCATCGATTGATTGGGGATCCAGTGACTCAACGTCGTGAAAGCCGCAGTGTAACAGGAGGGATCTTCTTGGCCAGGATACTGATTGTCGATGACGACCCGGACATTGGATCGGTGCTTCAGGAAATACTAGAGTTGAAAGGACACTCTGTGGTAAGCGCGTGCAACGGACTTGCTGCAATAGAATACTTGTCTTCTAGCCCTCTTCCAGACATCGTTCTCGCTGATGTCATGATGCCCGTGATGAACGGCAAGGAGCTGATTGAGAGAATCAGAGCCACGCCCCGTACCGCGAGCTTGTCCGTAATTCTTGTTACAGGAGCATCGCCAGGCAATAAGGATTTCCCGGACCCAGGCACCTACGATGCGCTTGTTTCGAAGCCCTTCGACATATGGGACGTCACAGACTGCATAGAGTCGCTCCTGGCCCCTATTCTGTCTGAGGAGAAGCTGCTGCAAGCTG
The DNA here is from genome assembly GCA_003456765.1 of Bacillota bacterium. Taxonomy (GTDB): domain Bacteria; phylum Bacillota; class DTU025; order DTU025; family DTU025; genus UBA10085. The sequence continues at coordinate 1,459 of DMOT01000268.1, read as the reverse complement.
AACTCTAGCATTCCAGACAGTCTCAATCCATCAAAGCATTGGACCTGACCCGGTTCCCTGCCAGGGGCTGGCACGGGGCTGGCCTCTGGCTATCATGCTTGCGCCTACCCATGTAATATTCTCAGGCTCTTCACGCCCCGCTCCAAAACAACGCGAGTCTCTTCGATTGCCAGCCAACCTGCGAATGAAGGATAACCACTCCAGGCAGAGTAATCATAACCATTGGACCATGTTCTTGACATCAAATAAGCTGGGGAGTTTTGCAGCCGGGCCGTGTAGCGTTCATCACCCGGCCGCCTGCACCGTGCCCCGGGGAGGTTCCCATCATGAGAATACCCGCGATAAGGCAGAAGCAATCCCGTTGCAGCACGGGTTCTGCACTTTACGTTCTTCTGGCCGCATGCCTGCTCTGCGCCGTAGTCGCGTTTGCGCACACGCCGTGTGCACAAGCCGCGCAGCATCGAACGGCAACGTCCGATGGCCGCCAGGTCACATCCACACCACGCGTCAGATGGTGGACGCTTTCTACTGAGCACTTCAACATCCATTTCCACGATGGGCTTGCGGACGTAGCTCATGAAGCAGCCTTCCTGGCTGAGCAGTCGTATGCAATCCTGGAAGCGGAGTTCGGAGACGCCCCGGACATGATCGACCTGGTCATCAGCGATCAGGTAGACATGACGAACGGGTTCGCCGTTCCCATGGCCGACTGCATAACCATATACACGCCGAATCTCAGATGGTCAGATGTGGGAAACACAAAGAACCCGTCCTGGCTTGAAGCCCTGCTCTTTCACGAGCTCGTCCATGAGATCGAACTCAATCAGGTTCGTGGAGGCGCACGCCTCGCCAGGCTCCTCTTTGGCAAAATAGTCATGCCCAACTCCATCAAGCCGATCCCCTTCATAGAAGGCCTCGCTATCTACGAAAAGTACAAGTTCCTCGGGGAATCCCGCGTGTCCGATTCGCGGACGAGGATGATGACGCGCCAGATGGCAATCGACGACAGCTATCCCGCTTTCGAAGAGACCAGCTGCTTCTACAAACGCGATTCCTGGCCTCCGTCACAACTGCTGGGCTACAACTTCGGATCCCTCTTCATCAAGCACATAGAGGAAGTATGCGGCCATGATGCCCTGGCCAGCATAGCCGACGTTTACGCCACAGGATCTCCTTTCTCCGCAAGCACCTTCGACCGAGCGGTCCTCAAGGCACTCGGCGTCAGCGTGGCAGAGCTCTACGAAGGCTTCATTGACTCACGCCGATTGGAGTTTTTGGCTGAAGTAGAGTCCATAACCAGGGAAGGCCTGACCCCCGCAGTCCGCCTTACGAATCTCGGGGGCATAGTGGAGTCTCCCACCTGGTCGTCTCAGACCGGACTTGTGGCCTACGCAAACCATTCTTCAGTAAGGAGCGGAGTCAGGTTGATCGATCCCCTTGACCGGTCCGACCGGGAGGC
>DMOT01000269.1 GCA_003456765.1 Bacillota bacterium | reverse complement strand
GTATCTCGTTGCCCGCTGCCCAAAGGCGGATGGACTGAGACATTTCAGGGTCGATCGGATCGACGGAGTAATGCTGACTGCTGCCACATTTGAGTATCCGGAGGATTTCGACCTGTCAGAGTACGTTTCCAGGATGTGGGGTATCTACTCCGGTGAACCTACCCGGGTGAAGGTCCGGTTTCTTGATGAGATGAATGTAGTGGACCGCCTCCATGCCGAGGTGTCGGGGAGGCCATCTGCTCAGCTTTATCAGGTGGATGAAGGCACATGGGAGCTTGTCGATACAGTGATGGGGATTTCGGAGTTCAGAACATGGCTGCGGACATTCGGAAGCTCCGCGGTGGTTCTTGAACCTGAAGAGCTGAGGAGTCAGCTCATTGGAAGTGCCGAGCGAATGAGAGAGATCTATTCCAGGCAGCCTGTCCTGTCTGGATCTGGAGAGGAGGGGCGGAGTGATGCAGGGTTCGGCAGCACGGGAGTCTCTGAAGGATGAGATGCTTCGGCGGATAATACGGGTGATCAACTTGCTTCTGGCTTCGGGCGACGGGATGAGTGTTGCAGAACTTGCTTCCGCATGCGAGGCAACGCCTGAAGTCATACGGGATGACCTTGAACGCCTGGCTGAGTATATGCGGGCCCCCCTTGTGAGCAATTGGGACGCGGGCGACGATGCTGATGATTCAGGGCGTCCCTCTCCGGATGAGGAGGTATGGTCTCTTGCGTCAAAGGATTTCGATTTTCCGGTCACGTCTCTTTCGGTAAAGGAGGTCAGGACTCTCCTGGCGATACTGAAGCGGGTTGGCTCCTCGCCCACGTCATCTGAGCCCGGGGAGAGCGGTGGCACGAACCAGGGTGGGCCCGGCAGCATTGCCCGGGCTGTGGCGAAGCTGGAGTCCAGCGTCGCCAGGGCGGAGTCGAGTGATGCGATTTCGCTTGCAGCCAGCAGGCGTGTGATCAAGGCAGGGCGCACGATCTACGGCGAAGGGCAAGAGGAGTCGAAACTTGACGCCCTGGGGCTGTATGTGTCAAGGCGGAAGCCGATACGCATTTCCTATGTCAATAGCGCAGGGGTTAGAGGCGAACGTGATACATGCCCCGTCGCCCTTGTTTACGATTGGCGCACATGTGCCTGGTACCTCTATGGTTACAACCGGGAACACGGGGGATATCGCCACTACAGGGTTTCGCGGATTCTGGGGCACTCGCCGTCGGCTGTGGCGATGAGCGCTCCATCAGATGAAGAGGTTGAAGCTCATGTAAGGATGTGCTGGGGGGTGGAGTGCAGTTCCGAGCTGGTGGAAGTCGTGGTGCGTTTCCTGGACGATTTCAACGTAATCGACAGGATGTATGCTGACACCGCTGACAGACCGAAAGCGACATATGAGGTACAACCCGATGGGTCAGTAATATATCGCGACATGATGCCTGGCTGGAACGAATTCCGCACCTGGGTGGCTACATTCGGGGAATCGGCTGAGATTCTGGCGCCGCCTGAACTGAGGGAGAGCATGGCGAAGGCGGTTGAGCGGGTTTTGGAACGCTATGGCGGGCCACCACACGCCTGAAGGCGGAAGCCTCCTCGGCGTGACGTTTTTGTGAAGACGGCTCCCTGCAATTGCCGAATGCGAGCCCTTTCGGTAGTGATCCGGGAATTGGTATGGCAGCAGAAGGAGCCGGATCGAGCAGGGATTGAAATACTGAGTACTGGCCAAAAAAGCAGCATGCACAGGCGCGCCCCCCGGGGCGCGCTTCGATTTGTCCCGAAAGAGCCATGAAGGGAAAGGGCGTGAGACGAAGAAAGAAATAGGGCGAACCAGCATTCAGGAGCAAAGTCTATATATAGGCGTACATAATCTCTCCAACGAGGGTTACGGCGACAAATGGCCTTTATCGACACAATATCGGAGTTTCCTGTGCGGTTCATCGCATTCTGTGATCCGGGAGGGCACAATCTTGGAACCTCTGAACATTCTACATACCTCAGATCTTCATCTTGACTACGTGCTTTCAGAGTACAGACGAGAGGTTCGTCCCGTTCGCCGTGACGAACTGATAGGCACATTCAACTTCCTCGTGAGCGAATCCATGCGTCTCGGTGTGAAACTGCTGCTTATAGCAGGTGATTTGATCTGTACTCGTTCGGCTGCCGACTCCACTGTTGAGATCGTGAGGGACGCTTTTCGGAGGCTTGGGAGGGACTCGATCTTTGTTGCGGTAATACCCGGAGACGCTGAAGAGGAAGGCGGTTTGGAGTTGCTGCGGGACGCATGTTCAGGAGAGAATGTCCACCTTTTCCTGGGCGAAGAGTGGTCGTCCATTTCTCCTTTTCCAGGAATCACTCTGTGGGGGCTGAGGACCACGTGGAGGAATTCCAACGTGCCTGTTCTCTCAAACTTGCTGGTCGAAGGGGCAGGAATGCATGTAGGCTTGATGCATGGAACCTTTGCCGGCACGCCTGGGCTCGATTCCTCGATGTGCCCCATCTCGCCTGAGGCGCTTTCCCAGTCGGGCCTTGACTATCTGGCCCTGGGCCATTACCACAACAAGGTCAACTGCTCAATGGGCCGGGCGACGTGCTGGTATTCGGGATCCCCTGTCCACTTGGATTTTGAAACGCGAGGCGAGCGGCATGCGCTCCTAGTAAGCCTGCGTGAAGATGGTGTACGAGTCAACCCTATTAAGGTTCCAAGCCGACCCCATCGAGTTGTCACCATTGACATCACAGGCAAGTCAGGAGAAGAGCTTTACGAACGCCTGGCGGACATGGCCAATGCTGACCTGTGCCTTAGAGTGGAGCTTGAGGGGCTTGTTGCCCCAGGTGCGCGACAGACGTTGGCCAAACTGGAGGTGGAATTCGGAGACCGTTTCTTCCAACTTAAGGTGGTGGATCGCACCGACCTGCCTGCAGGCGACCAAGGGGGGCCAGACAGGAAGAAGCGCGACAGGTCGAGGGGAGGGAGACAGATCTCCAGGTCTGAGGCAGCCAGGAAGGCTGATCTGCCGGGCGGAGAAGACAGCATTCTACTGTCTGAAATGGCTCTCCGGAATGCAGAGCGGGAATTCGTGGCGAAGATTGTGGAGCGGCAGCGATCCGTCTCCAAACATGGCGATGAAGATGGCATGCGACCCGATAGACCTGATGGAGATGATGAGCCCTTTACCCTGGAGGCAAACAGGGAGACCAGTTCGAGCAGTTCATGTACCGGGTATGAATGTGATTACTCAAAAGAGGTTGTGGACCGTGCCACAGCTCTAGGACTCTCAGTTCTCGGGGAGGTATTCTGCCATGATGATCGAGAAGTTGCTGGTTGCAGGCAGAAAAGGCGGTCCAGAACTTGAGCTGGAGTTTCGAGAGGGCCTTCTGGTCGTTCTGGCCCGAGCTCCCGAGGCCTCCTCAGCCTTTCTCGATGCCATGGCATCCATAGGCCTGATTGGCATCGAAGAGCCGATCCCACATCCGAATATACGGGGCAGAGTATGCGTGACTGTGGTTGATGATAACCAGAAACGAATCATGCTTGTGCGCCACTCCCCGTCCGAACCGTCGGTCAGGGCGGTGGATCTCGACACAGGCAGGGAGACAGAGGTTTCAATTCCCATTGCCGAAAGAATGGTGCTCTCAGAAGGCTGCCTTGCTCATGGCGACGGAGACGAGGCGGAGTGCGGAGTATGGAAGGTGCCGATCAGGCTCCTCTTAGGTGAGCAAGGGAGCAGATTGGAAAAGGCCGCCTCGGTGCTCGGCGCGATCATGACCGGCTCGGGAGAGAACCTCCCTGACTTAGATGGGATTAATCGAGAAGTTGAGCGCATTGCCAGGCTGCGCACGAGAAGGGCAGAGCTCAGAATGAGAATCGCCTGGCTTGTGGAGCGGATTTCATTCCTGGAATTGAGGATATCTGCCATAGATGCGTCTTTGCGGGCCAGGGCGGAGTGTGACGACATAGAG
>DMOT01000036.1 GCA_003456765.1 Bacillota bacterium | reverse complement strand
TCGGTGATCGCCTCGAGTCGGCGCTCGACAGGCGGAAGGTTGAGCTTCTGCACGATGCGCACCTTGTGCATCTCCAGGGGTAAGTGCTGGCCTTTGAAGAATCTTATGTTTGCCATCGAAAACACGCTCCTTTGATCTGGGAGTGCCCTTTGGCGACGGCACGCCCGTATCATAGGGAGAGCAAAAAGCGCCCGTCCCCTGCTTTAGCAAGAGGACGAGCGCCAAATCTCGTGGTACCACCTCAGTTCACCGGCAACTCACGTTGTCGGCCTTTTCAAGTACGGCGCAACACTGCGTGCGCGATACTCTATCACTGTAACGGGTGAACCCGTCTCAGCCTACAGGGCGCCAGTGCGCCTTTGGGTGAGCGACTACCGGGATGTATTCGGAGATGACAGCCCCGCCCCTCGCACCAGCCGGGAACTCTCTGTCAGGCCTGTGTCATCGCCTACTTCTTCTCGGTCATTGTCTTTGTGCGTCATGTGTATTATTGACGTATTTTATCATAGCCGACCCATCTTGCCAAGCGGCAATTTACTTCTTCCATGATGGAATCCGGTCTGGACACATATGTCGTCTGATCTGTCGAATGCATGAGCTCCGGCACTGATGCTTGATGCTGTATGGCGCTCTTTGCCTATGAACTGAACAGTGGCCTTGTGCAGCAGCATGCAATATGTCGGCCCCTGCGAACCTGCTTGCTAAGTAGCGTTCGCGCTGGCAAGAACGAGGCTAGAACAAAAAGCTTTCGCGCCAGAAGGATTTATAATGATTATAAAGAATATATCATGATAGCACATCAGTCTCATTGGGCCAGGTCTGCTGTAGGTGGTGTTTTTCTGCGTGGAACTAAATCACGATCTTCCCACACCCCTGTATCAACAGGTATACGACATATGGAAACGCAAGATCGAGACCGGAGAACTGAAGCCGGGCGATAGGATTCCTACAGAACGGGAACTGTGCGAGTTGCATGGAGTAAGCCAGATTACTGTGAGGCAAGCGATTCAAATGCTCGTACAGGAGGGCCTCGTTATCAGGAGGCCGCGCACAGGCACTCGAGTTGCCCAGCGCAAGTTCAGCCAGCAACTTGTCAGGCTGACTAGCTTCTCTGAGGATATGAGGTCGCGCGGATTGATTCCTGGCGGGCGCGTTGTGTTTGCTGCCGAAGAGAAGGCCGATGTGGCGACTGCTCGCAGGCTTAAGCTTGACGAGAACGCGTCCATTGTGAAGATAGAGCGTGTGCGCGTTGCCGAAGACGAGCCGATGGCCATTGAAACCTTCAGAATGTCCGCGGATCTTTGCCCTGGAATTGTGAATGAGAACATAGAGGACAAGTCCTTATATGAGCTTCTGCGCATAAGATACCGCATTGATCCGGTGTGGGCGCAGCAGAGTTTTGAGGCTTCTTCATGCAAAACTAAAGAGGCCGAACTTCTCGGAATCCGGCGTGGTGCTCCCGTTCTTCGTGTTGAACGAATTGCGTACGATTCTTCTGAGACTCCGATCGAGTACACTACATCCGTCTACAGGGGCGACAGATACAAGCTGCACGTCTACATGAACACTCGTTGATGGAGTATGGAGGCGAATGTCGGTGGAAGAGTACTTCGAGCTGATAGCGGTCTTGCTGGCCCGAGCGTGGGAGTCCCAGAGAAAGAAGATTGAAGAGGCCTCAGCCATGATCGCAGACTCCATTGCAGAAGGTCGCATATTGCATTTCTTCGCCCCAGGACACTCTCACATGTTGGGAGAGGAGTTGTTCTACAGGGCGGGGGGACTCGCACCGGTAAATGTGATACTCGAGCCGGCGCTGATGGTCAATTATGGTGCGGGGAAGAGCTCCAAGATGGAGCGCCTTCCGGGGCTGGCGAAAATAATCTTTGATGAGTCATCAGCAAGCTGTGGCGATGTGATGATCGTCGCATCTACCTCAGGCGTCAACCAGGTGCCCGTTGAGATGGCTTGCGAGGCGAAGGCTGCGGGCGTCAAGGTCATTGCCCTGACTTCTGTGGAGTATTCCCGAGCGACTCCAGTGAGAAATGATAGGGAGATGCGCCTTTATGATATCGGGGACATTGTAATTGATACCTGCGTTCCCTACGGGGATGCAGCCATAGCTATCGAAGGAGTAGCTCAGAAAGTGGCTCCTGTGTCAACGGTCATGGGCGCTACAATAGTCAATTCAATAGTCGTCAGTGTTGTTGAGAATCTGGCTGCAAGAGGAATTGAACCGCCAATCTTCAAGAGCGCGAATGTACCTGGCGGTCTTGAACATAATGCGAGACTTCTGGAACTCTACAGGCCGATGATAAAGTCATTGTGATCAGGATTTCTGGCAGGAGGAGCCTTCGATGAGAGAGGATTTGGTGGCCGCTATTGATGGCGGCGGCACAAAAACAGTCTTCATTATTGCAGACAGCTCCGGCCGCATACTGGGAATGGGAAAAGGCGGTCCGGTAAATGCCCTTTTTGTCCCTGAAGATACTGCAGTCGAGTCGGTGCGCAGTGCTGCCAAGGGTGGGCTCGAGCAAGCGGGATTCGAGGAAATGGCTGATGGGCCTTTGCACCTCGGGGCCGTATATGCCAGTGTTCCGGGGGCGAGCAGAGGAATTATTGAAGCTGGCTTGTCGGGCCTGGTGTCATACGATGCCCTGAAGGTTGAAGGGGACGACCATGCCACATTCCGCGGCGCTTTCCCGGAAGGGTATGGAGTTTCTGTGCTTGCCGGCACCGGGTCTTTTGCTATTGGCCGTTCGCCTGACGGCAAAACCCTGACTGCAGGCGGCTGGGGCCCTCTACTTGGAGATGAGGGGAGCGGCTATGCAATAGGTCTGGCCGGGCTGAGGGCTGTTGCTCTTGCCTCCGAGGGCAGATGCGAGGCTACTGCACTCACCGGCATGGCCTTGGAGATGTTCGAGGTTGAGCGCGCAAGGGATATTATCCGGGCTGGCCTGGTGCGCGAGAAAATAGCGGGGTTTGCAACTTCTGTGTCGTTGGCAGCGTCTCAAGGAGATAACATAGCTTGCCGGATACTGGCTGATGCAGGAAGGGATCTTGGGCTGCTTGGAGGCCATATCCTCAAGGGCCTGGGAATGCTTGGCCAGGGGTGCACTGTAGTCCTGTCTGGAGGGGTCTCCAGGGCAGGCGGTGCTCTGGTCAATTCGTTCGAGTCGACGCTAAAGGCGATCGACGAAAGCTGCGTGATAGCCCCTCCAAAGCTTTCTCCTGCAGGCGGCGCGCTGCTGCTCGCCTATGATCTGGCAGCGATGGAGCTTAATGCATCCAAAATGAGGACGCTCATGGACTGTGCCGCGCAGGTTGGGGAGCTATGCTCCCAGGCATAGGGCTGGAGAAGGAATCTTCGACCATAAGTAGAATTAGTATAATCAATATAAGTAGCATAATCGCACTTCTCTAATTGGGGGTCGGCCATATGAGACATAAGGTTGACGGCGTATTGGCGACTTTTGGCGGGAGCCCGAAGCCACGGAGCAAGAGGCGCAACGCCCTCAGGCGTGAGCTTACTGCATGGTCTTTCGTGTTGCCGTCACTGATTGGCCTCGGGATATTCGTCTACGGCTCGCTTGTCTACTCAATGTATATATCCTTCACAGGCTGGGACCTCCTCACCCCTCCTAAGTGGGTGGGACTAGCCAATTACGCTCGTGCGTTCAGAGATCCGAATTTCATTCAATGCCTGGGAAACACTGTCTATTTTGTCGTAGCTATTGTCCCTTTGGGAATCATCCTGGCAATGGCAATGGCCATAGCGCTGAACAAAGAGCGGCCGGGGTTCAAGTTTTTCAGGGGCGCCTTCTACATGCCTTCAATCACATCTACTGTGGCCATCGGAATGGTGTGGCTATGGATATTCAACCCCGACCAGGGAGTGTTCAACACGATCTTGCAGTTCTTCGGCGTGGCTGATCCCCCTCGCTGGCTGGAGAGTGTCAAGTGGGCCAAGCCTGCTTTGAGCATCATGCGCATATGGCAAGTATCAGGCTACTACATGATCATGTACCTCACTGGCCTGCAGAATATTCCCAAGGACCTGTATGAGGCGGCTGAAATAGACGGAGCTACCAAGTGGCAGCAGATAAAGAATATCACCGTTCCTCTTCTTGCAAACACAACGGTCTTCGCCACCATAATGTTGACCATAGAAGCCTTCAATATCTTCGAGGCGGTCTATGTCATGACTGAAGGACGCCCTGGCGGAACTACCAACACGATTCTCTACTACATTTACACTCAAGCATTTGAAAGGTACAGGATGGGCTATGCATCGGCCATGGCGTGGATTCTATTCGCCATCTTGTTTGTGGTGACGCTCGTTCAGTTCAATACGCGCCGCAAGAGAGAGGAGATCGGCTACTAGGCCGGGGAGGAGGAAAGAACATGAAGCGCAAAGCGAGAGTTTCAACTGTTATCTTGTATGTAATATTGATCTTCCTCGCCATAATGATGATATATCCCTTTGTCTGGTCTGTAACCGCATCATTCAAGACCAGCCGGCAGATATACGGGGGGAACCCGCTTGATCTGATTCCCAGGCCGTTCACGCTGAACAATTACAAGAGGGTTCTTGAGCTGTTGCCATTTGGAAGGTTCCTCCTTAACTCCATGCTCCTGGCTACAGTGGTTCCTGTGATATCGATAGTCCTGGCGTCGATGGCGGCGTACGCCTTTGCCCGCCTGGAATTCAGGGGCAGGGACGTGATATTCATGCTGCTGTTGGGGGTCATGATGCTTCCGGGTCACGTAACGTTGATTCCCAGATATGCTCTGATGATCAAATTGGGGTGGGTCAACAGGTACATAGCTCTGATAATCCCCGCAGTATTCAGCGCAAGTCTTGTGTTCAAGATATTCTTCATGCGCCAGCACTTTCTCAGTATTCCCCGGGATCTGGAGGAAGCCGCCTTGATTGATGGTTGTTCGCAATGGGGCGTCTGGCGGAATATAATGATGCCCAATTCCAAGCCAGCTCTGGCGGCCCTGGCGATCATCGGTTTCAAAACTGAGTGGAACAGCTTCCTCTGGCCCAATATCGTAATAAACGATTTCATGAAGATGCCGATACAAGTCGGCCTGACTTACCTGCAGAGCAATGCCCAGTCGAGTTGGGACATACTTATGGCCGGCACAACCATAGCCATTGTCCCCGTCATTCTCATATTCATCTGCTTTCAGCAGTACTTTATGGCCGGATCGCTCACATCCGGAATGGGGGGACGATGACGATTATAGCGGTATTGCCGAAAGGCTCTGATACCAATACTCCGCACTAAGGGAGGCGGTGCAAGGGCGATAAAGACAGACCATCCAGCACTGATGGGATCGGGTGTCAATTACCTTCATAGAAGTGAGGAGGAAGTAAAGGTATGAAACCTTCTGTCAGAAGAGCGTTGCTTCTTGTAGCAGTTGCAGTAGTTGTTCTTTCAATGTGTGTACCTATGGAAGCAAA
>DMOT01000219.1 GCA_003456765.1 Bacillota bacterium | reverse complement strand
AAAATACCCGAAGGGATCGGGCCCGTTGCATGAATAAGAGATCGAGCCGCCCTCGGATCTGAACATGACCCGGCCGTTCTTGTGCACGCCGACTATGAGCGATTCATCTGCGCGGTAGAAGGCAAAATCAAGCTCATCTCTTGCGGCCAGTCTTTCTGCTGTGGCCTGGGCCAGGGACGGATCTCGGAGATGTAAATTGGGGTAGTACAGGAACTCCACATTATCGCCTGCTATCTCAGACATGGCTGCCTCAGCATCATAATCTCGCTCGAACATCGACATGCCATGGTCTGCATAGAGAACCAGGTTGACAGGCTTCGAACCCAGTTGCCTCAGGAGAAGCCCGAAGAAATCGTCAAGTATTACTATGCTTTCCTTCTGGGATTCCTCGCCGAACACATGGCCGTAAGCATCGGTGATGAACCAGAAGAACTCGACAATGCTGTATTCGTCAAGCATTCGAGGCGTATTCAGCAGAGCGCAGCCTGCAAGAAGGTCCATTCCCGGCACACTGTGGATGATCTGCGTAAGTGAATACCGGGGCAAGTAGGAGAAGAGCTTGAGTATCGTCTGAATGTGCGAAGTCGTTTCGCCCGATTCCCGATCATACATCTCCCATGTGATGGGCATCTGCGCCTCCACGTCGAGCCCATTCTTGAGCCTGGGGTATAGCATCTCCGTTCCGGGGAAGAAGGGCGAGACTGCATGTCGCACAATCTTGCCGTCTTCAAATGCGGCTTTGATATTGGGCAGCTGGCCTGCGTCGTATTCTTCGAAGAAGAGCTTTGAAGGGATGGCATCCAAGTGGATGATGAGGTAGGGAGCAGATGATCCGGGCGCTGCTGTCGCTCCTGCCTGTGCTCTGCCCGCGAACGCAAACAGGCAGGAAATGCTAAGAATAGCGAGGAGAATAGCTCTGGGCTTCGATGTGACAATGTGGGCCAATGGACAATCGGTCTCCAATAGAGTCACCCTCTCAGCACGTCACGTGTGTCACTTTCTCCTCACACCTTGTTTTCTCTGAAATACGAGGTCTGTATAGATCATACCAGAGCAATATATATGCAGGTAAGGATCATCTGAGTACCGCGGTACCGTGAGCGCGGGCGGGTGCACACTGCAGGCTGCGAGTGCCTTGACTGGGAAATGGATGTGCGATAGCATCGTACTGAATCCAATCCGAAACGGCACTGGGCGTTTCGGGCGGAGCTCACTCAGAGCAGGCGATCTCCCGGGAGCTAATGGGGGATGGGGCTGGGCCTACTGGCAGCGAGTGTGTGTTATGGCACTCGTGGGACTGAAATCATGGTGAAGTCCCTCGGGTGCCGTTTCGATATGGCCGAGGAGACTGCTTGTAAGGGGTGTTATTGTGAAATCACAGGACGCTTTGGAGGACAGATTCAGGACAGGGGCCAGGGTGTCGTGGGGTAACATGGCTGCCAACCTTGCTCTAGTTGCGTTCAAGCTGTTTGCAGGGATTCTGGGCAAGAGCTCGGCTATGGTGGCCGATGCCGCCCATTCAGCTTCTGATCTTGTGGCTACATCCGTTGTGCTCATGAGCCTTAGAGTATCAAAGAAGCCTGCAGACGAAGATCATCCGTACGGCCATGGGAAGGCCGAACCGGTGGCTGCGAAGATTGTGGGTTTGATTCTGGTTGCTGCTGGTGTTGTTATCGGGGTGGACTCTGTTCGGAAGATTGCCTCAGGCAGCTACACCGAGCCGGGAAGAATAGCGCTTGTCGCTGCAATTCTGTCGATCGTTGTGAAGGAGGCCATGTATCGTATCACAGCTGCTACTGCAAGGAAGATTGAAAGCAGCGCGGTGATGGCCGAAGCATTGCATCATCGTTCAGATGCGTACTCTTCAGTTGGAACGTTTGTCGGCATTCTCGGGGCCCGAGCCGGGCTGACCGTGCTTGACCCTATAGCGGGAATTGCGGTCGCCGCGTTGATTGTAAAGATGGGCCTGGACATAGTGAAAGCGTCGTCCGAAGAGCTGATGGACACGCAAGCAGATCCTGACACTCTTAGTGCTGTACAGAGCGCAGTTGGGGCTGTGGAGGGTGTAAGTGATGTGCACTATCTGGCGACACGAAGGTACGGCGGGTATGCCCATGTCGACTTGCGGATAGGTGTTGATCCATCCATTTCTGTGGTAGAGGGCCATGACATTGCAGTAGAGGTTGAACAGGCCATCAAAGATGTGTGCCCCCACGTAATAGGGGTTATGGTCCATGTGGATCCGGAGTCAGTCCATGAAGATGATCCTGCCGGCCATGGATATCGCAGTCTTCTTCAGCCCGGGGATTCATAGGGCCTGACCGGAGAGTGCCGCAGGGAACTCTTCTGCAGCCTAACACGTCCAAATCCTGCAGCAAATGCCTGCCATATTACTTCCTCTTTCAGCAGGGCTGATGCGTTCATCTGTCGAATACGGATTGGAAGGGGCACTGCCCCCGGAGGCCAGTGCCCCTATGCTGGCTGCTCAAAGGATGTCTTCCTATGAGACGTTGTCGTTCTTCAAAACCAAACATACTCTTCCTTGTTATGGTATGCACCTTATGCGTGATACTGGCTCATGCAGGCGTCGTCGGTGATAACGAGCTGTATGGTGAGCTACCCCGCGTAGCTGCTCCTGCTGTGGACAGATCTGCAACAGGAGCCTGGGATGTTCTGTCCGAGATGAGGGCGCTGGGTCGGCTGGAGGTGGAAGGGCCAGTCCTCCAAATCGTGCGGGAGTGTGTGGAGCTTTCTGTCTGCGGGCGGCCTCTTCCCGGCGTCACGCGGTTGCTTGGTGATGCTGACGCAAAACCAGAAGTGGAGCAGGCCCTTGTGCGCAGATCGGCAGGGGTTTTCGTGACTGTTGTGAGGAACAACTCGGTCAGAGCCTGCGTCGGGTCTGTATGGCCGCAATGTGCCAACCTGGTTGATGAGATAGTCTATCTGGCAACGCAAGTTGCAGCTCGGGACTTCAGACGTGCTCCTATTGAGCCATGGGAGCTTCCCACCTGTGAATACGCCGTCTCTATTGTGGGCCGCCTCGAGAGGGTCTCCCCGCACGAGGAGTGGAGCCCAAAGACATATGGGGTTTTTGTGAGAGCCGGGCAGAAATCGGGTGTGATTCTTCCGGGAGAGGCCTTGACCCATGCCAAGCAAGTGAGCTGGGCAAGGGATGAGGCTGGAATCAGCCCTGCTGAGCGTTGCGAGGTCTACAGGTTTCAGACGGTGAAGTTTGGTTGCTCACTGGACTTAAGACGTGGTCAGTAAGTTTTGGGGGTATTGATGATGGAAACCAGGAAAAGAATGGCCCGTATTGGCCAAGCGATTGTCTTGACGGCACTCCTTGCCGTGTTGATGGTTCCAATGGCCGCGTCTGCCCGGGAGGCTCAGGCATGGGTCTTCGCGACAGCCAGGAACTACCTCCCCGGGGAAGAGCCTGAACTTGGCGTGAGGGGTCAGGGTGTGAGCGACCTGTGGCTTGACGTCTATCGGTTTGACGGTCCTGCGCACTTCAAAAACGGCGACTGGGGCACTCTCTGGAATGTAGACTACCGGAATGTGCCGGGGAGGGTGAAAGTGCGCTCTGCCCGCGTTCCTATTGCGAACAAAGGCGGAAGGGTTGATGCAGCCATCACACTGAAGCCGCTGCCTCCGGGGCAGTATGTGGCGGTAACGAGGTCCGCACAACTGAGAACCGCTAACACAGCCTGGTTCACCGTGAGCGAGCTTGGATTGATCTCGAAGCAAGCTGCAGCCAGTCTTGCGATCTATGCCATCAACTTGAGAACAGGGGAACCCATGCCAGACGTTGCAGTGCACGTGGAACTGTCAAGCACGAGAGGCTCCCGAGATCTGGAACAGACTGATGAGGGCGGCACTGACGAAAACGAAGCACCTGCTGTGCCCGGCGCATCTGGAGTTGCCGCCGGTCTTGCAGTTGTTCCGGGTGAACTCCACGGTGTGACAGACAGCCAGGGACTATTCACAGTACGCCTGGCCAGCGCTGCAGACTTTGCTTTTGTCGTGGCATCTCGAGGCGACGACTTCGCCGTTCTCAGTTCATCCTACTGGTGGGATGCCCGGCTGCGCAAGGTCTATATTTACACCGACAGGCCAGTTTACCGGCCGAACAATACGGTCTGTTTCAAGGGAATCGCGCGAGGGGTGACTGATTCAGGCTATGAAGTCATGGCCCGGCGGCCGGTCAAGATCGAAGTCAGCGATTCACGCAGCAATGTCATATACAAGCAGGATTTGCTTACCAACGATTGGGGATCATTTTCGGGCGAGTTCAAGCTAGGCGCCGAACCGCCCCTGGGCACTTACTGGATATGCGCAATTGTGGACGGAGAGCGGCATGAAGGGAATTTCCAGGTTGCAGAGTATCGAAAGCCCGAATGGACAGTGGAGGTCGAGTTCGACCGGGACATGTACATTGCCGGCGATCGTCTTGACGCAACATGCAAGGCAGCCTACTATTTCGGCGCGCCTGTCAGGAACGCCCGCGTGGCCTACCGGGTCTATCGCCAGCGTACAGGCTTTCTTGGCGTAGCTGCAGGCGAAAGCATTGACGAGCATGGCAGCGGCTTGGATGAGATGTTCGGGCTCTACTATGGAGAATTCGTTCTGTCAGGCGAAACCCGAACTGATACCAACGGGGAGGCGCGAATATGCTTTGATTCGCGCGCAGCTGACGGCCATAACTACAGGTACATTGTGGAAGCAGATGTGATTGACGCAACCAACAAGAAGGCCTATGGCAGAGGATATGCCGAGGTTGCCAGGGGCACGTTTGATGTTGACGTCTCCACCGACCGCTATGTGGTTGGAGAGGGCGACACATTCAAGGTCGTATTGCGCGCTGTTGATCTCGAAGGCAGGGGGGTAGCCAGAGATATTGAGGTTGCGATGCTCAAGAGGACCTACAGCAAGAAAGGCTACACTGACACCCCGGTGCATTCGGCAGGAATTGCGACCTCGGCGTCAGGCGAGGGCTCCCTCGAACTAGAGGCCCGGGAACCCGGGGACTACGTGATTCAGGCCAAGGCTATTGACGAACGGGGCAACTCCATAGTTGCAGAGACGCACATTTGGACAACGGCTGCCAGGGGATCGTGGGTCGACATGTTCCGAACGGATCTGGGCATTGTCTGCGATCGAAGCCGGTACGAGGTGGGGGATGTTGCGAAAGTTCTGATTACGGCTCCGTCTGATGTCCACGCTGTCCTTCTCACTGTTGAAGACAGGGAAGTGCGCGATCTGCAGGTAGTGAAGCTTGAGAATGGATCGGCTACGGTAGATCTTGCTGTCAAGCCTGAATACGCCCCGAACACGTATGTCAGTGTTACGGCAGTCGTGTCGGGCGTCATGCAAACTGCCACGAGTCAGATTGCAGTCCCTGCTCCCGCCCGGGTTTTGAATGTAGAGATAACGCCGAACAAGGAGGCGTACCGGCCCGGAGAGACCGCGACATATCTGATCGTGACGAAGAACTCTGAAGGCGACGGCGTTCCGGCCGAAGTCTCTTTTGGATTAGTGGACGAATCGATTTATGCGGTGAGGCCTGACACGACGCCTTCAATAGACAGGTTCTTCCACGGTCGCCGTGAGCGGGCTGTCTCAACGGAGAACTCTTTTCCTATTACCTACTACGGAGGCGCCGACAAGGAAGGCGGAGCAGAGGTGACGCGCAAGTACTTCCCTGACACTGCTGCGTGGTTCCCGTCTGTAGTTACCGACGCCAACGGTCATGCAGTGGTACAGGTCAAGATGCCCGACTCTCTCACTACGTGGCGGGCTACAGCTCGGGCCCATACGCTCTCTACAGTCGTTGGCCAGGCTCAGGAGAAGGTGACCGTAAGCAAGCCCCTGTCAATCAGGCTCGGGATTCCGCGCCACTACACTATGGGTGATTGCGCAACGGTGGTGGGAGTCATACACAACGAGACGAAATGGCAGCGCAGAGTATTCGTCAATCTCAAGGCAAAGGGGGCAACGATCGAAGGCCGCACCTGGCAGTGGGTGAAAGTGCCTGCAGGAGGAGAGGCCACGGTGGAATGGGAGGTGGAACCGGAGGCCGCCCGCGACGTAATTTTCACAGCTAGTGCGTGGTCCTGGTTTGTCGGCGACAAGCTTGAGCTATCGGTGCCTGTGTTGCCGTTTGGGGAGAAATTCGAGGAGGTTTGGGCCGGCGAAGTGCGCCCAGTAGAAGGCGCAGGCAGCGTCAGTTTCGAATTGCCTGGAAATGCAATCCGGGGAGCAACTGCGGTTACCCTTGACATCGCTCCGGGATATGCCGGCGTTGTGGAATCGGCCCTCGAATTCCTGGTCAACTATCCGTACGGGTGCGTGGAGCAGACGATGAGCGCTTTCCTTCCTGACGTTCTTGCACATAGGGCCTTTGCCAGGATGGGCATGTCTATGCCAAGGACTGAAGAGGAGCTCGCCAGAATGGTCAACTCCGGCCTTGCACGCCTCTACAAATTCCAGCATTGGGATGGGG
>DMOT01000112.1 GCA_003456765.1 Bacillota bacterium | reverse complement strand
GGGAAAGACAGACCCAACGGCCGACGTGGGCCGGACAGCCTGGGAAGCCTCCGCATGCGGGAAAGCCCGGAGGACCGAATCAGCCACACTCCGATGATGACTGGCCGCCGGGCAAAGGCATGGGCAACAAGAAACCGGGCCAGACGCCGCCTGGACAGAAGAAAAAGGAGGAGAACAAGCCATAGAAGGCAGATGGGGGAGGCGATGAAGGTAATCTATGGTGAGATAGCCGAGGATCAGATAGCTCAGGCACTGGAAAGATGCGCCCTCTTTGAGGGCATGGATCCTGAGGCGATGGAAGGTCTTGTCCGGGAAGCCTCCCTTAAGGATGTTCCAAGAGGAGGCATCCTCTTTCTCCAAGGCGATGAGAGCTATGACGTGTACGTTGTTGCATCAGGGAGAATCAGGCTCTACCGGGTGTCTCCGGACGGGGCGGAGAAAACCCTTGCCGTGCACGGAGATTATGAGGTCTTCGGTGATCTGGCGGCCATAGATGGATTGGCCAGGTCAGCTGTTGCCGAAGCTATGACTGATTCTAAGGTTGTGGAGATCAACAGCAATGCGTTCATTGCGTGTCTCCAGGGAAGCTGGGATCTATCGGAGAGGTTCATGAAGAGGCTTGCTCGGATGCTCAGGGAGACGGACGAAAGTCTGGATCTTCTGGCATTTGCAAGCGCCAAAGCTCGGGTTGCGTCGGCTTTGGCAAGAAGCAGCGACCAGTGCGGGCGTGTATCAGGTCTCACCCATCGCGATATTGCTGCCATGGCCTCTACTTCCAGGGAGACAGTAAGCCGGGTGATTGGGAGCATGGTAGATTCCGGCGTGGTGGCTGTAGATGATGAAGGCTATTCCATTGTGGACATGGACGGGCTCATGGATCTAAGCAACCTGTGAGAGAAAAGAGGGCAGTAGAGGAGGAGCCATTTATGCTCTGTCTTCTTGAGATAGTGCGCCAGGATATTGGGGTCACTACTGCACTTGCATGACCGCAGCGGTCTGACAGAATCACACAGTTCAGCGCGTATAACCTGGCGCTAGCAGCAATGTGAGCAGCTCAATCAGCTTCGTTCTGTTTGTTCCTCTTCCTGCCCAAGATATGTGTCTAGCTTAGTACTGAACTACTTGTTCTTTTTGCCTTTGCCTTCTCCCTTTCCGGGATTATCGGGCTTGTCTTTCTTCGGTTTGTCGGGCTTGTCCGGCTTTTCTTTGTCGGGCTTCTCCTTGTCGGGCTTTCCCCCTCTGTGCTGCGGGTCATGCCCGTAAGCATTGCCACGGGGTGCCTTGCCTTCCAGCGCCTCTTCAACCTCTTCATCGTTGTCCTTCCATAGCAGGCCTTTCTTGCCCATGACAGCCGACACAGCCTGTCCTAAGTTCCTTGCCTCCATATCAACTGCTTTGGCAATCTCTCCCCAACCCATTCCGCCGGCGGCCATCGCAAGCACCTCTTCGAAAGGAACGGTGGAGTCGGTAGCTACTACTGAGCATATGACCAACTCTCCTAGGCCCCAGCCCTCGTCGAAGTGGGCTTGAAGTTGCTCCACCGTGAGCTCTAGCTCAGGGAAGGCAGCCACGATACGCGCGAAGACTTCACTCTTGTCCGCCCCAATTTCGGGATCTTCGGGATCCTCTGGGGGATCAGCTGGCGGATCTTCTGGCGGATCAGCGGGCGGTTCGTCCGGAGGATCCTCTGGGATGATCTCTACTGCCAGGCACGGCGCGGCGGCTGATAGGCCGATGGCGACGACCAGTGCTAACGCTAGCATGTGAATCCATTTCCTGTGCAAGATGTCACACCTCCTGAGACTCTGGCGAATTGAGCGTCAATTGCACTCGCTTCTGCTGCGAGTTTATCAGATGCTTGCTCATGGTTATGTGATGTTGGTCACGTCGGCAGGAACGCTTGCAAGGATGCTGAAGTCAGCAAGCACATGCTCAGATGGAGGAAAGGTTCTAGATGCTTGCTGAATTGAACGTATCCGATATTCAACGTCTTGCCCCCGCATTCTCTGCGCCATATGCAGAACACGTGATACTTGCTGTTATGGAGCGCAACTGCCGTGCGCGCGCATGGGCTGACAACCCGCAGGATCCGGACATCGCGGTTCTGTGGGATGAGCGTCATTGCATCTCTGTGGACTGCGGTCAACCGATTCCTGGACCGGGGCGCCGGAATCGCGATTTGCCAGGACAACACCGTGGCTTGCTGGTGCACTGCTGAATACGTGAGCAGAGGCGCATGTGGGGGCAATTCGCCTGCCACCCTCTTGCTCTCCCATCATGGGATTTTCCGATTACCTACACTTGCTCCTGCGCCTTGTTTCGCGCCAGCATGGACATGTTAATGGTCAGAAAGACCGCGCTTTGTCGTGGAGCACGCATGGCGAGGCTGGCTAGGACCTACAGGACGATGTCAAACATCCAGCTCGCTCTGGTACGAATGGGAGGCGAATCAGGTGAGGGGCCCGGAGAATGCAGATAGGATTTGCGAAGAGGCAAAAAGGCTGATGGAGAAGGGCTATTTCAAGGAGGCTGAGGAGATGTTTGGCGAAGCCTTTGGACTTGCCCCTAACCCCGCTTCTCTTAACAACTGGGCAGTCTGCAGGTTCTACCAGGGCGACCCTGAGGGGGCGCTCCAGATCCTCCAGCCCAACCTGGCAAGCAGTGATCTTGCGCCCTTCGCGCGCGCCCTTGCTGCCCGCGCATATGCCATGCTAGGCCGGAATGATGAAGCGCTGAAGCATCTCAACCGGGCAATCGCAGATTTCGAAGAGGGACTGGTGCGACTTGCTCCCCTGGAGCGCAACGAAACGACAACGTGGCGGGAATACACTGTGATACTGAAACAAGCCGCGGGAGACATAGGCAAGGCCCAGCTAGTTATCGATCTGTTTCGCCGCCACGAACCTCATCACGTATCAGCGGGAGATGGATACCTTGCAGGAGCAGCAGCCTTCAACCTCGGCCGCATGGATCAGGCGGTATCGTTTTGGTCCGGGCTTTCCCGGCTTGAGTTCGAGGCCATAGATAGGTACATAGATGTGGCCTGCAATATTGAAGCGGGCGTATTTCCGAAGTTTCCGCTTGAATACTCCTTCCCCAGCCGCGAGCGGCTGATGAATCTAGAGAGCGCGGAAGATGTGATCAAGATGACACGCTTCGGTTCGGTGCGAATGATTTTTCTATCCAGCCTCCTGGATCCAGAGGTCATGCCTCTGGACTTTGATGAGGCCCTTGGCCAGCTGAGCGTCGTAATCGAGGGCGATGCTGAATGGGGGATTCAACTGGCAGAGAGCCTTCTTGCCCATCCGGGAGCGGGCAGCGAGCTCAGGGCGGCTGCCGCCGCTGTGCTGACCCAGGCTGGCATCTACTCGCTCGGGGAACCCATCAGCATCGTCGACGACGATGGAACTGAAAGCCAGATAATCGTCGAGTCCCACACAATATCACTGGAGGCTACTCTCCACTCAGCCGACGCTTTTTCAAGGGCCTCGAAACTTATCTGTGAGAAGGAGTATGATAAGGCGCTCGCCACGCTCTTTGCTGCATTAGAAGGGGATGAGGTGGACTACAGAATATACCTGGCGATGGCCACGGCGCTTATGGGCAAGGGGAATCTGGATCAAGCCATGGATATCTTGATGATGCTCAATACGATAGCCCCCGAGCACCCGCTTCTCCTGCTCAAGCTGGCAGAAGTATGCCTGCAGCGCGGGGAGGCCGAGGGGGCTTTGGTCTACCTTGACCGAATAGATACCAGGGCCGAAGGGCCTGCACTGAAGAGAGCGGTTGACGCCATCAGATACAGGATAGAGCTGGAGAGATTCCGACCGGGCGAGCTTGGGAGGGAGTATGCCGAGCTGCTCCGTGCCAGGCAGGAGAAGAAGATGATGTCGGTCAAGCCAAAGCTATCGCAGGTCCTGAGGAACATGCCGGTCCAATGGCTCAACGGGGCCTGTGCGGTCCACGGCATTGACCCAAGAGAGTATTCCCGGCGCAAGGAACGGGCAGAGGAACTGGAGCAGTTGCTTACTGACAAGACTGCCTTGAGCAGCGCGTTGGCACATCTCGATGGGGATGAGATGAGTCTCATGAAGTTCTTGATGGGAATGGGCGGATGGGCCAGACTGTCCGAGGTAGTCAAGGGATTTGGATCCATGGCAGGAGATGGATGCTGGTGGAACGAGAATCCCCCGGTATCAACGCTGGGAAAGCTTGTATCAAAGGCTTTGGCGGCGGTCGGCTCGTCCACCGTAGACGGCGAGCGGACTAGTGTGGTTGCGGTGCCTTTGGACCTCAGACCGATGGTCGCTGAATACGTGAACGAGGCAGAGTTTGAATAGCCTGGTCCAGGGCACACACTCCGATCCGGGGAGTGGGGATTGC
>DMOT01000066.1 GCA_003456765.1 Bacillota bacterium | reverse complement strand
TGGTTGCAAAGGCCATCGAGGCTGATGCAGATGCTATTCTGGTCTCACAGATTGTGACCCAGAAGAACGTTCACATAGCAAACCTCACACGCCTAGTCGACTTGGTAGAGGCGGAAGGAATAAGGGATGAAATCCTCCTGATATGCGGCGGGCCGCGCATCAGCCATGAGCTCGCCTTAGAACTCGGGTTCGATGCCGGGTTTGGGCCGGGCACATTGCCATCGCACGTCGCCGCATACATAGCTCAGGGACTGGTCAGGAAGGAGCACCGTACTTCCGCGCGCCTTGTTGAAGAACGGTGAGATTGCAAGGTCCGACTACGGACGAAAGGAGAATATCATGGGAGAAGTCGTAATCAGAGTTAGGATGAGCCAGTCCGATGCCCATTACGGTGGTGACCTGGTCGACGGAGCCAAGCTGATGCAGCTATTTGGTGACGTTGCTACCGAGCTTTTGATAAGGAACGACGGAGACGAAGGGCTCTTTGTCGCCTATGACATGGTTGAATTCACAGCTCCGGTATATGCTGGGGACTACATCGAGGCCCGCGGACGAATTGTCAAGGTGGGTAATGCTTCGCGCACAATGACATTTGAGGCCTACAAGGTCATAGAGGCATCCCGAGATCCGAAGGATCCCTCAGCGGCTTGCGTGTTGGGTGACCCGCTTCTCGTTGCCCGCGCCAGCGGAACCTGTGTCGTTCCCAAAGACAAGCAGCGCCACTGTGGCCGGAACGCATAGAGGACGATGAAGAAGGAGGGCTAAGAAATGGACAAGTTGATTATCACTGCAGCCTTGGTCGGCGCTGAGCTTTCCAGGGAGCAAGCACCTTACCTGCCGCTTACCCCCAAAGAGATCGGCGAAGCGGCGGAGGAGGCCCGGAAGGCGGGTGCATCTATCGTTCACCTTCATGTAAGGGACGACGAGGGCAAGCCCTCGCAGGATATTGAAGTCTTCCGGAAGGCAATAGACGAAATCCGCAAGCGGACGGATGTGATCGTGCAGATCTCAACAGGAGGCGCGGTAGGGACTCCGATTGAGGAACGCATGCGTCCCCTGGATCTTGCGCCTGAAATGGCTACCCTTACAACCGGCACGGTGAATTTCGGGGACGAAGTATTCATGAACGAACCCAAGGCCATTGAGGCCCTGGCGGTCAGAATGAAGGAGAAGGGCGTCAAACCCGAACTGGAGTGCTTCGATGTGGGGCACATCGCGAATGCGCTGCGCCTTGCCAGACGGGGCATTGTCGAAGAGCCTCTCTATTTTGACTTCGTCATGGGTGTGCCCGGCGGCATACCTGGAACGGTGCCGGATCTGATGCATTGCGTAAACAGCCTGCCCCCTGGAACCAGATGGCAGGTCGCAGGCGTTGGAAGAGCTGAACTCCAGCTTGCAGCTGTCGCGATAGTACTAGGCGGCAACGTCCGAGTCGGCTTCGAGGACAATATCTACTACTCTCGCGGAGTCCTCGCGGAGAGTAATGCCCAGCTAGTATCCAGAATTGCACGAATTGCTGGTGAACTGGGCCGGGAGGTTGCTACTCCAGATGAAGCCAGGGAGATGCTGGAGCTTAGGAAATAACGGAGGTGATAGCTAAGCGTGCCAAAGCTGAGAACGCTTGACCAAGCGCTCGAAAGCCTTACCGACGGCATGACTCTAATGATCGGTGGCTTTCTGGCGGTGGGCTCACCAGAGGCGCTCGTAGACGAGGTAATCCGAAGGGGAGTCCGCGATCTTACATTGATTGTGAATGACACAGCGATGCCTGATCGAGGATACGGAAGACTCTTCGCCAACGGGCAAATAATCAAGCTTATCTGCTGCTACATGGGCATGAACCCCACTGCAATCACTCAGAAAGATGAGGGAAGGCTGGAGGTGGAGTTATGTCCCCAGGGCTCACTGGCAGAGCGGATACGAGCCGGCGGAGCCGGACTCGGGGGCATACTGACACCCACAGGCGTGGGAACCGTGGCCGAAGAAGGAAAGCTCAAGATGGAATTGGATGGCCGTACATACTTATTGGAACGTCCCCTCAGAGCAGACATGGCCTTGCTTCGGGCACACGTAGCAGACCGCGCAGGAAACCTCACATACCGCAAATCGGCTCGCAACTTCAACCCGTTGATGGCTACGGCGGCAGGGTACGTCGTGGCAGAGGCCAGCGAAGTCCGTGACGTAGGCGGAATCGATCCTGATCACGTGATGACCCCTGGCATCTTCGTGGACGCAGTTGTGGGGGTGAGCTGAAGTGGCGGCAATGGAACCTCGCGAGCTTATCGTACGGAGAGTAGCACAAGAACTCAGGTCCGGACAGGTCGTAAATGTCGGTATTGGCCTGCCGACCTTCGTCGTGAACCATCTTGCCCACGACGTAAACATCATACTTCAGTCAGAGAACGGCTTTGTAGGCATGGGAGATCCCCCGGAGCCGGGAAGGGAAGACCCGGATCTCGTAAACGCCGGGGGGCAGCCATCGTCGATAAAGCCTGGCGGGGCATTCTTCGATTCAGCGATGTCCTTTGCCATAATACGAGGGGGGCACGTTGATGTAACGGTGCTTGGAGGGCTTCAAGTGGACGAGGAGGGCAACCTCGCCAACTGGGCCATCCCGGGGCGAATAATCGGTATGGGCGGCGCTATGGATCTTGTAGTAGGGGCCAGGCGCGTGATAGTTGCCATGGAGCATCGTACCCGAGATGGCCGATCGAAAGTAGTTCCCAAGTGCACCTTCCCACTGACTGCCACAGCCGAAGTCGACCTGCTCGTCACGGACTTATGCGTCATAGAGTTTACTTCCGACGGGCCGGTGTTGCTCGAGACGGCGCCGCACGTGACAGTCGACGATGTCCTGGCTGCAACAGAAGCCAAGTTGCAGATCCCAGACGAAGTAGGAGTCATGACGGTGTAGGGCGAATGCGACACGCCTTAGCACACATACACAAGTCGAAAGCCACCTGAGCATCGACTGCCAGGTGGCTTCCTCCAATATAATGGCAGGGGAGACAGGAC
>DMOT01000297.1 GCA_003456765.1 Bacillota bacterium | reverse complement strand
GCAAACGAGAATCCTGTAAACCACACGTTCCGTCCCCTTCTGCCCTCTAGCATGACGTAGATGCCGACTCCAAGAAGGATGATACCTGAAACGATCAGTGCCCCTATTACTGCGTATTCCATACACCGCATCCCCCCTTCGCTGAGTGGTCTTCATGGTCCGGCATCGCATACAGACTAACCAGACCGTGAAGTAGCTGCTCGGACCGTGCCTATGCTCCGCCCAACGGACTCCGTCTGACTGCAACACAATCTAAGAGGGATTCCTCGTATTGAGTATGAACCCGTGAATACACCACATCAACGCCAGGAGCCATACATAGAGGTCGCAGATTCGAGAATAACTGTAGCTTCGCCCCTAAAATACGTGAATCCTCTATACTGCAGGGAGGAGAAAAGGGCCCTATCCCTATTTGGTCCCGTGCGCCCGTAGGCGCCTCTTCTCTGACAGCAGGCGTGCAGGACATGGTGGGCTGCTGGGGATCGAAAAACGGCCCCTCCAGGCAGGTTGCTACGAAAAGGATGCCGGGAGCATGATCTCCTTTCGGGGAATCAAACTCCGATCCATTGGTATAGGTTTCGAGGCCTTCCTCCGGTGGAGTAATCAAGTCGCGCACTTACCAATCCGGAGTCAACTAGGAACTCCAGGTATTTGGAGACTGTCATCCTTGAGATTCCAAGCTCCAAAGCAATCTCTTCAGTCGACAACTCCTCGTCAGCACGGTGCATAAGACACTCGCTAAGCGCATCCAGTGTGGGCCTTTGTATTCCTTTGGGCAACTCTTCAAGTTCCTCTGCGTATCCAGGCTTCCGTACATGCCAGGCACGGTCTATGTCATCTTGACTAATCCGCCCGCGACTACGGCTGCGTTGAGCGGCGCGGTAGCTCTCCAGTGAAGCACGCAGACGTTCAAATCGAAAGGGTTTTATGATGTAATCAAAGGCCCCGAGCCGCCTTGATGCCACCACCGTGGAAGAGTCTTCTGCAGCAGTTACCATGATTACGTCGACTGGCGTATCGAGACTCCGAATTTCCTTGAACACATCTACTCCATCACGACCGGGCATGTATACATCCAGTATGATGATGTCGGGATTGAGTCTAGGGATCATGTCCAAAGCTTCCCGCCCGTCACGAGCATGACCCACAACTACAAACCCGGGAACACTGGACACGATCGTATCATGTATCTCCAAAACCATAGGGTCATCCTCGACTAGCAAGACCTTGAGCGTAGGTTGTCCGTCCTTGTCATGATTATGATCAGATGTGCTCATATCCATCCTCCACCGGAAGATACACGTGAAAGACTGTAAGGCTGTCAATAGGTGCATCAGTCTTGCTGTCCGCCTCTCCGCGTGTAGTCTTCGTGTACTCCGTCTCAGTTGAGAAATTCGATTCCAGCTGAGCTCTTTCAAACCAGATGCTCCCTCCGACTGCCTCGACTCTATCCCGAACCAGTGCAAGCCCTATTCCATGACCGTCCGACTTTGTGGTAAAACCATGCACCCACATCCGCCGTGCCACGTCATTAGGTATTGCAGGACCTGTATTGGCTACCTCAATGTGCAACCCGTGATCAACCTGGCGAAGTGCAACATGCACTTGGCGTCTACGCGCGCATGATCCGTCATCGGAAACTGCAGCTTCCATGGCATTATCCAAGAGGTTCCCAACTACCGTAACAAGGTCATGCACATCTATGCATGTCGGAACTTCGTCAAGCCTGCTGGCGGGCGAGATGGAAAACTCCACTCCCTGCTCACGCGCAGCTCCAGCCTTGGAAATCAGAATAGCCGCAAGGGGCACCACCCGTATCCGGCTGGACGCGAAGTTAACCAGCTTGTCTCGGGACTCTGACACCTGCATAATGCAGTCTAAAGCGTCATTGTATCGTTCCATCTGTATCATTCCTGCCACAGCATGGAGGGTGTTCTTAAACTCATGGGACTGGACGCGAAGCGCTTCCACATATTTTTTAACGCCGGTGAGCTCCTCTGCAAGCTTCTTCACTTCAGCATTATCGCGGAAGCTTGCCACTGCGCCGATTACCTTGCCATTCACAACGACAGGAACTCGATTAGTGACAATGAGTGTGCGCCCTAGCACTTGCTCGCGGTCATATTCGGGTTTTCCCGTAGCCAGTACTTCAGGAAGTCTTGTCGTCGGGATCGCCTCTGCCACAGGCATTCCTGTCATGTCCTCTTCTATAGACAGCATGCGCTTTGCCTCGTCGTTGACCAGGGTAATGTTGCCGTCTGCATTGACTGCTATGATGCCTTCCCTGACCGATGAGAGTATGGCGTCTTGCTGTTCCAGCAATGAAGCGATTTCGAACGGCTCCATGCCAAACATCGCTTTCTTCACATTCCGCGCCAACACGCTCGAGCCGATTAGGCCTGCCGCTAGCGACACAAAGAGCGCAGCGTACATCTTCTTCAGTGTGGCGCCCACCTCACGACTCATGTCATCGACCAGGTAGCCCACGACGGCCGCCCCTACTTGCTTGCCAGACTGGCTATAGATGGGCACGAACGCGCGCATGGACGGGCCCATGGTGCCGCAGGCTCGCGAGACATACTCTTCGCCTGCAAGAGCCCGGCCCTCATCTCCCCCTGCTACATGCTTGCCGATACGGTCAGGAAGGGGGTGCGAGTATCTAATGCCCTCCATGTCAATTGTGACCACGAATTGAGCGCCGGAGGCAAGACTCACAGCCTCAGCAATAGGCTGTATTACAGATGCTCCGCCGGGTTTGCCGAGATTCTCGCGGACCGGCTCAGTCAGCGCAAAGGTTCTTGCTATTGAAACAGCACACTCCGCTGAGCGGTTTTCCAGCTCAGACCTCATTGTCCGGATTGATACTGCCCCACTAGTAGCTACGGCAACAACAATGACGACTACGGCAAATAAGAACACCCTGTCCTGGAGGAGCAGGGATCGTCCCAGCTTCATTCAAAACCCAGCCCTTCTTCGATAAAAAGCACCAGGGAACAGCTCCATTCTCTCACTCCTGCGTTACATATCGCAACTACCGCATAGAGGAAAAACCGACCATGGTCTACATTGTTGTCATCCCGCCTATAAATGGACCATGAAGATGCTTATAAAACCCCATAATTATTCTATCGACCCAATCTCGTGTCGTCAGGTTTATGCAAGTATTTAAAGGCGTTTCGAAACTAATGAACATGCTCGGCAGGGAACTCTGTGTGCTAGATTTGAGCTGGTGGGTTATCTATTCATGTAATGGAATCCCACCTGTACCAATTATGACTTCTACTATATGACGGAGGTGTTCCAGTTGTCGAAACAGGAGATCAAGATCCTATCTGCCACGGGCATCGTGGGATACGGG
>DMOT01000023.1 GCA_003456765.1 Bacillota bacterium | reverse complement strand
CTATTGCAGCCCCGGACGCCATCAGGATCTTCTCTGCATTGCCTGACGGTGCCAGGATCCTCTCATCCGGCCTTCAGAGGCAGCAAGACGAAAGCCGCATTATGCTTGGGGCCGATGTCCGATACTGGTCTAAAGCCTCCAAGCTCGTCCTGGAGTTTGTGGCAGAGCAACGCTTTCTCCCAAGCATCTGCCAGGAAGTGGCCGCCGGCGCGTCGGCGCGCAAGGGGTCCCCTTCCTTCAGGGGAGTGTGGCGCCCTGTGCCAGGTGAAGAGACGGACGTCCCTCGCATCAACGCGCTCGCTCAGGCCATGCCGGGCATCTCGAGGGCGGTTTTACCTTATGCCAAAGTCCGAGCTGGAGGCGAAGGGATAACCCTCGAGCAGGCACTGGATGTGGTTCCGTCCAGGGAGGATCTACTTCAAAGTTTCATATGCACAGCGATGGACGAGACTATCCGGTCCATGCTCGAAAGCGAACGGAGCGAGATCATCTCCCGACCGCAGACCCCGGACGAAGGCGGCGAGGAGGCAGTGCGCAGGTTGGCCATGGAACTTCTGGGAGTCATGTCCCCTGCCCACTCGTGGATTGCAAACCTGGCGAGAGAGGACTCGCGCATTAGAGGAGAAGAGTCTGATGTCCGCTCCCTGTCCGGGTTTGTGCAGGCATGGGCAGCCCAAGCAGAAACGCCTCGCCCACAAAGCGGGTTTCGGACGTGCTTCAAGCTGGAGGCGCCGGAAGATCCGGAAGATGTTTGGACCCTGAAATACCTGTTACAGGCTGTGGACGACCCGTCTGTGCTCGTCCCCGCAGAGAAGGTATGGGAGGAAAGCAGGGGCGTCCTGCGGTTTTTGGGAAGGCGATTTGAAAACCCCCAGGAAAGGCTCCTCGCCGATCTGGCGCGTGTGGCCTCATTCATCCCACAGGTGGAAGAAAGCCTGAAGGACCCATGTCCCGAGTCATGCCAACTATCCTCGGCAGAGGCATACTCCTTCCTGCGCGATCTCTGTCCTCTCCTGCAAGAGGGCGGCTATGGAGCGCTCGTGCCGCTATGGTGGGACCGAACCCGAGGCAACGCGGCCAGAGTCGGCATTGTGCTAAAGGTGGGTGGCCGGTCAGAGTCGAGTCGCAAAGCTGCCGACCGGGGCGTGGGTCCCGCCCGCCTAACCGCCTCCAGCCTGGTAGATTACGACTGGCAGGTGGCCATCGGGGATCAGGTAATGAGCGCGGAGGAATTCGACAGGCTTGCCGCCCTAAAAGTCCCGCTTGTAAAGGCGAGAGGCGAGTGGGTTGTTATCCGTCCTGAGGACGTTGAGGCCGCAATAAGGTTCTGGAACAGCGCAAGGCGACGACGGCAAATGAGTGTTCAAGAGGTGCTCTCTCTGTCGCTGGGCATGGGTGATGAGGTACAGGCTCAGACTGGGCTCCCTGTCACAGCCATCGAGGCGGACGGCTGGATAGGCGAACTTCTTGACCGACTCGATTCCGGCGAGAAGGTATCAGAGCTTCCGCAGCCTGAAGCGTTCGTAGGGAAGCTCCGCCCGTATCAGATCAGGGGTTACTCGTGGTTGGCCTTTCTCAAGCAGTGGGGATTGGGCGCCTGTCTTGCCGATGACATGGGTCTCGGAAAGACCATTCAGATAATCGCCCTGCTCCTTTCTGAAAAGGAATCGGGCAAATGCGCCGGGCCGACGCTGCTCGTCTGTCCCACATCAGTCGCAGGCAACTGGAAGCGGGAACTGGCCAAGTTTGCCTCTTCGTTAAGTGTGACGCTCCACCACGGATCGGCCAGGCTATCAGGGGACGAGTTCGTCAGAGAGGCCGGGCAACGCGACGTGGTCATCACCACATATGCACTCCTGCCCCGCGACGAGGATACGCTCTCCTTGATCCACTGGAATTCGATAGTCCTAGATGAAGCGCAGAACATAAAGAATCATGGGACAAAACAGGCTCAGAGCGCGCGCAGACTGGGCGCGGATTTCAGGGTGGCCTTGACCGGGACCCCTGTTGAAAATCGGCTTTCGGAACTGTGGTCGATAATGGATTTCCTCAACCCCGGTTACCTGGGCTCAGCCGCGGGTTTCAGGCAGCGCTTCGCGACGCCGATAGAGCGCTACGGCGATTCTGCAGCATCCGCCCGGCTTCGCAAGCTGACTGCTCCCTTCATCCTGCGGCGGGTGAAGACTGACCCCCTGATAATCCGTGACCTGCCAGAAAAGCATGAGACTAAGGTCTATTGCACTCTCACAAAGGAACAGGCAACTCTGTATGAGGCTGTAGTCCGCAACATGCTCGCCGCAATCGAAGAGGCTTCAGGCATGGAGCGGAGAGGGGCCATCCTTGCAGCGTTGCTCAAGCTGAAACAGGTCTGCAACCATCCAGCTCAATTCCTGCACGACAACAGCCCGCTTAAGGGGCGATCAGGAAAGCTCTCGCGCCTTGTGGAGATGCTCGATGAGATAGTGGGAGAAGGAGACAGGGCCCTCATCTTCACGCAATTTGCCGAGATGGGAACGCTTCTCAGAAACTACCTTTCCAAAGTATTTCGAGAAGAAGTACTGTTCCTACATGGAGGCGTGCCCCAGAAGGATAGGGATAGGATGATCGAGCGGTTCCAGAACGATTCCAACGGGCCGCCCCTCTTCATACTCTCACTCAAGGCCGGAGGCCTGGGGCTTAACCTCACGCGGGCAAGCTATGTATTCCATTTTGACCGTTGGTGGAACCCGGCAGTGGAGGACCAGGCCACAGACAGGGCCTTTCGCATAGGCCAGAAGAAGAATGTCAATGTCTATAAGTTCATGTGCGCGGGCACCGTTGAAGAACGGATTGACCAGATGATAGATGAGAAGAGAGCGTTGGCCGACAGCATAATCGGAACTGGAGAAGAGTGGATTACGGAAATGTCCACTGACGAATTGCGCGACATATTCACTCTGAGAGAAGAGAGCGTCATCGACGACGACTAAAGTCAGGAGCTTGGCGATGGCCCGAGCGGCAAATGGGAGGCTACTGGAGCATGGCGCGGAAGAATGAATTCGGCGGCAGCTGGTGGGCGAAAGAGTGGATCTCGGCTTTGGAGAACTTCGGCTGGACAAGCCGATTGCAAAGAGGCAGGTCATACGCGAGGGCCGGCAATGTTCTCTCCATAGACATCGGCCCCGGATCAGCAGAGGCCAGGGTGCAGGGTTCCCGCCGGCGGCCATACAAAGTGCAAATCAGAATGAAGCCCCTGAGCGAACCGGATTGGGACCGTGTAACCACCGCAATGGCAGGGCGCGCGGCGTTTGCCGCCAGCCTCTTGGCCGGCGAAATGCCTGAGAACATCGAAGACGCTTTTGCGCAGTGCGATGCTCCGCTCTTCCCCGCTTCAGAGGAAGACCTGGCAACATCATGCACCTGCCCTGATTGGGCCAACCCGTGCAAGCATATTGCGGCCGTCTATTACATCCTCGCCCAGGAGTTCGACCGCGACCCTTTCCTCCTCTTCCTGCTGAGAGGAAAGAGCAAGGAAGATCTGCTTACTTCGTTGAGGCACAAACGCTCTCAAGCAGTATGCCGCGAAACCCCCGGTTCTGTAATCAGGGATGTCTCTGCGCTGGAGGACACAGGCTGCGGCATGGATGCCGAGTCCACGCTCGCCGCCGAGCTCTGCCCGTCGCCCGAGCAATTCTGGAACGGCGACATCGAAGGTTTGAATCGAGTGGCTATCTCGATTGCGCCGCCCCGCATCGACGCCGCCGCGGTGAAGCGTCTCGGAGCGCCCCCGCTGTGGAACAATCATCGCACCCGGTCAAGCCAGGAATTCATCAGAATCATGGACCGTTACTGCAAGGCAGTGACGAGGCGGGCTATGGTATGGGCTTACGGTGATGATACACAGGATGCGCCCGGCGATAACAGCGGATTTAGCTGTGATCCGAACGGCGTCAACGGCGCAACCCACAAGAAATCCATGTAGCGCTGATCATTGATGCATCCCATTTCAAGCTCGCGCCGTCACTTCCGTCACGCATGTGCGGGCCCGCATCGCCCGCCGGATATCCGCTGACCGCTGGCTGCTTTGTGCAAGCTTCGATATGTTTCTGCGCGATTCTCGAGTCTGCATTACCTGCAGTTCAAGCCTTGGCTGCCGCTCTATCAGGGAAAGATGCTCTGTGCAAGTTGTCCGGGTAGGTCTCAAAAAGTGCTTGGGAATTCCCTGGCAGCTGAGGTTCGAGTGTCGGGATGGCAAAGATTCGGCAGGCACGCAAGGCAGCCTGGGAACTTAGCTTTAGTCGGAGACCCGGAAGAGATTGTGTGGTGATGGCAAAGACTTGCTGCGGGCGTGGGGATGGGCGGGGTCTGTTGGCGAGCCTGGCTAAATTTTAGTCACATTGCGATCGCAAACGACTAATTTTTGAACAGTGACGGTCCAAAAAGTAGACACTTTCCCGAGCGTCGATCCAATAT
>DMOT01000025.1 GCA_003456765.1 Bacillota bacterium | reverse complement strand
CTGATAGACAGATGCCAGGCTGAGATGGCTTATGCTTTGCAGGACCTGGAGCTCTTGCGCTATCGCTCCATTATCGAAAGCATCCTTCTCAGATCGCTCCCGCTGCGCGCATCCGAATTCCTGGCGTCACGGTCCACGCTGGCGCCCATACCAAACCACAACAAGGTGGCTGATATCGGATGAAAATCGAGTCTTTAAGGTTGACCGTTGAAAGCGACGAGCTTGAGGCCGCACTCAAATGTATTGCGATGCCGCAGAATGTCAGGATACGGGGGGCTCACTTCGAGCCTGAAGAACTCGTCATCGACTTATCGCTGCTTCTGCCGCTGCCTCTCTATCCGTCGGTCCACGTCTCCGTGGTCCAGGCAGCCGGTCCAACAGTTTGCCTGCAGGTTTCTACCCCGATCATGGCAGGCATGGTCGACCTTTTCATGTCGAACGTGACAGCAAGTCTTCCCGACGGCGTAGCTTACCTGGGCAAGGGAATCATGAGCCTCGACATCCCTGTGCTCGCTGGCGGCACCATTAGTTCAATCGACATAGGCGGCATCCAGTTTTGCGAAGGGCATGCCACTGTAGCTGTGGATGAAATAGACCTCGACATCCTGGCCCTGCCTCAATTGAACCCAGTCAACCGAGACGGGTCCGTTTGAGAATCATCAGGCCGCCTCGGTAAGCCGGGCGGTTCACCAAATACAGCATGAAGCCATAGCCCACGCCAATGAGGGGCAGAATGATCCACATCCACTCTACAGCCCCGGAAACAGCAATATCGGCCGGCAAGTGCGCCAACGTCCAGAACCTCTCAAAGGCCTGGTAGCTCGCTGATGCCATGGATCTCACAATGGCCGATATCTCTACACCCATCAACATCCCCATCACCCCGAGGCGCGCAGGATAGGCTATTGCATAGGTTGCAAGAAGCATCGCCCACCATCTCGCGCCGCTCACCCCATGCGTCCTGCCCGAGGCGTCGGCCTCGCCTTCTCCGCCTTCGACATCCCGGCCGGTCCGCTGGCGCGCCGGCAGCATCAGGGCTATCGGAGTCACCAGGAACAGACAGTTCAACAACTCGCCCGGCCCGAATGTGAAACCCACCAAAGCGTTGAGAGCAGCGGCCGTCACCAACGACCATCGAAGTCCGTGCCTTGCGCCAACTATGGCGATCAGGCTGGCGCTTATGTATTTGAAATACGGCCCGATACCTGGCATGGGCGAAAACGCCCACCACATTATCCCGCCTAGCGCCAGCGCAACAGCTGATTCCGTCAGTGGCCTCGCACTATGCTTTTTCGTCACCTTTATCCGGCTCCCAAAACCACGTTTCAAACATGTCTCTGCCAATAGACTCAAGAGCATGCCTCTTGAAGCCTGGAGGAAACACCGACAGGGCTCGCAGGGCTCGCTCCTCGAGATTATCCAGGATGCGATCGAGCCAGTCCCGCACAGGCCCTTCGCCCATGAGCCCCTCGAGCTCGGCCTGGGCCCGTGCTGCTCCCTCCTCGCCCGAGCGCACCTGATCTGACAGTGAAGCCAGGCGTTCTTCGCCCAGATGCATGGCCAGGCCAACCATGGGAAGCCCGACTCTCCGCTGCACGAGGTCGCTCAACGCGGAGCCCTTTACGGTTGAATCAAACCCTGCAAGATTGTTCATGTCATTTACGGTCTGAAAGATCATCCCGAGGCATCTTCCATACTCCGCAAGCCCCTCGATTTCCAGGGCGCTGCCGCCTCCAAGCACCGCGCCTATCGCTAACGACTGTTCCATGAGAGCCGCCGTCTTTCCTTGCAACACCCGCTCAGCATAATCAACAGTCGGAGATTCCGTGCCCGACATGAGCTCAAGCAACTCTCCTCGGCACATGTCGCAGTGGACAGCGGCAAACCGCCTCCTCGCCTCCCGGGCAATCTCGCCGGGCACACACTCTTCCAGGCCGTCCATGGCAAGGTAGGCCCTGGCCACAAGGAAATCTCCCATGATGACGGCTCTTTCGGGTCCGTAAACCTGACAAAACGTCGGCGATCCGCGCCTAAGAGCATCGCCGTCAACAAGGTCGTCGTGGATCAAGGAGGCTTTGTGAAGCAGCTCTACGCCTACGGCAGCCGGAATCACGAACTCTTCAGGCTCTCCGCCGCACATTGCAAAGGCAATGTACATAAGGCAGGGGCGAAACCTCATTCCGCCGCCGACTGCAGCCCGGTACATCTCTTCGAATTCCGGATCCATGTCGACGCCTTCCGCCAAAACCTTCTCAATCTTGCGCACAATAGGAAAGAGCCGCTCCTCATACAGCACACGCGTGTCCATCAGCTTACCTCTGCATCCTTCATGGCTTCACGTTCCTGTTCAACTTCCGCGTTAGAGAGTCTTCCCTGCTCAGTGATTTGCAGCGATTTCGAAGCCCCTGTCTTCGGATCCGAAATGATGGCATCCATTCTCATGTTCTTGTCGTACTTGTAGACGACTTCTATCGGGTAATTGCGCGACTTGGGACCGTCGAGTTCGAGCACTGCCTTGCCTATCTCGGTGCAGTTGGCAGGGTCCCTGTCCTCACCCTGGAGCACCACCATCTCCACAATGCGCTGCCCGTCCTCGTGCACGTAGTAAGTCTCTTTCCGTTCAGCCGGCACAGGCGAGTTCTTGGCGATCATTATCTCGTTGATGTCCTCGCCCGTGGCCGAATCGACTAGGAGTATGCCATAGCTGTGGCTGGTCACATCCTCTATTTTCGTGTGGCGAAGCTTGCGCCCGGCATCGGTTAGGATGATATCCGGATCCCCCTGTTCGGCCAGGATTATTCCGGCATAGATCGCGGCCCCGTGCGCGATTGCCTCGTCAGGATTGATACTGACCGTCGGCTCCTTTCCTGAAGACTTGCCGATCAATTCCTGCACCGCAGGCATCCTTGTCATCCCGCCAACCAGGAGCACCTGGTCAATATCGTTCCAGGTCAGTTCGGCCGACTGCAGAACCGCATCGAGCAGAAGCTCAGACCTGCCCAGGAGATCTGCGGTCATCTCCTCAAACTG
>DMOT01000024.1 GCA_003456765.1 Bacillota bacterium | reverse complement strand
CGGAAGCTCCATCGACATTCCAGTGGTCTCCGTTCGAAACGTGCCGAAGACCAGCAGGAAGGCAACGAGGTAGAACATGACATCGATCAGCGGCGTGATTATCACATGCCCCAGTCTCTTTTTCTTCCTGTGGTTCTCGAACATCACTGGTCCTCCTCATTCTCACCTGCAACCAATGCCACGAGCTCAACAGCTTGTTTCTCCATAGTGGCCACCCTGTCGTCTATCACGAGCGAAAGCCAACTTTCTATGATGACGAGCGGGGTAGCCACGATTAGCCCTGCGGCAGTCGTGATCATTGCCTCGGCGATTCCGCCTGAAAGCTGCGCAGGCGTTGTAAGGCCTCCGAACGCGGAGAGAACCTGAAAGCTCTTTATGAGACCGGTGACAGTTCCAAGGAGGCCGAGAAGAGGTGCCAGCGTGATGATGCCGTCAAGCACGTTCATCTTCCGCTCCATCACGAATACCTCTTCCCGGCCAGCAGCTTCCACTGCCGCCCTGATTTCCTCGCTAGACTTGCCATAGTTTGCTACGGCCGCGCGGGCAATTCCCGCCACAGGCCCTCTCTCATTCCTGACAGCCTGCATTGCTTCTACCGGGCGTCCTTGCGCCAGATGCATCTTGACCGAGCGCATAAGGCGATCTGAATCTGTTTGTGCAAAGAATAGCTGTATTATCTTCTCGATTACGACGGCCAGGCCCAGTATGGACACGAGAATTATCGGGTACATGACTGTCCCGCCGGCTGAAATGTACTTGAGCATCGCCACAGCCTCCCCTACCTATACCGGCAAATGCGCCCGATTCCGACGTTTGGACGCTCCCCCATTCTTCTACGTTATCTGGGGGAATTCCTCTAGGATTATCCGACTACAGCGGGTTCAAAAACAAGTTCGCCTCTTTCGAATCTTCCGGCATCCAGCTTGCTTATGTCAATAGAGGGCTTTCCGAGCATTATGAGCTCTGCCATTGCCCGCCCCACAATGGGAGACACCATGAACCCATGTCCCGAAAAGCCGTTAGCGTTATAGAAACGCTCAACAGGCGGACACTCGCCAAGTATTGGCTGAGCATCAGGAGACATGTCATAGAGTCCCGCCCACTGTCGAACGACTCTCAGGTTCCCCAGAGGCGGCAGGATCTTCATCACGGTCCTGGCCATCCCTTCAAGGAAATCCACCGAGGAACGTATGTTGAAGCCCCTGGGCTCTCCGGGCATCCCTATTCCCATGATGAAGCTTCCATGGGGTGTCTGCTGGCAGTAGAAGTCATGGTGGAATGAAATGACCATGGGTCCCATCATTGCCTCTACCGGCTCTGTTATGAGTATCTGATGCCTCTCGCCCCACACGGGCAGGTCGATCCCGGCCATTGCGGCTATCTTTGCGGAGTAAGCTCCGGCACAATTCACAACGGCTGACGTCGCAATTCTGCCTTTGTCGGTCACAACCGCCTGTATCTTGTTATTCTCCACCTCGATGTCCACGACTGACGTGTGCGTCAGAATCTCGGCTCCCAGCCTCTTTGCAGCCTGGGCATAGGCGAATGCTGTATGGAAAGGGTTCGCATGCCCGTCTGTCTGGCAGAACGTGGCCCCAACCATGCCTTCAAGGTTCAAGAAGGGGACTATCTCCCTCGCACCTTCAGCCGTGAGCATGTCAACATCAATTTCAAGGCTACGTTCGAGTTCCACATTGCGCTGGAACTGCTCCCATTGCTGGTCTGAGTAGGCTAGCATAAGGTAGCCACTTTGCCTGAATTCCACGCCAGGCTCATAGTCGAGGTATTCATCCATGTGCTCGAAGATTCTCACGGCTTCGCGAGCCAGCACGCAGTTGAGCTCAGTCCCGAACTGCTGCCTAACCCCTGCGCCACATCTTCCCGTGGATCCCGAAGCAATCGTGTTCCGCTCCACTAGCACAACATTCCTGCAGCCTAAGCGAGCGAGTTCAAAGGCTGTTGCGCATCCAACTACTCCGCCGCCTATTACGACGATATCAGCGCTCTTCCTATTCATCGCCTTCGCCCCTTGCAATTGTGGATATTAGCACAGGCCTGGTAGGCGGCCGGAACATGGGCATTTCCACTTCCTCTTGCGGCACGCCAAGGGCCCTGGCAAGCTCCCTCGCAATCAAATGCCTGCATGTTCTTCCCTGGCATTGGCCCATTCCTGCGCGGGAGATGCGCTTTATCTCATCTATGGTGTGATAGCCTTCTGAGATCAGGCGACGGATTTCGCCCAGTGTTACATCCTCACACCTGCACACAATAACATCGTCATCATGACGCTCTGGCCCCTCGGTCATCCCCAAACACCTCCGCATACCGTTGCACAGCGGACTCCGGCTGATATTTTCTCGCCGGCCGGGCCTGATCTGATGGCCGCAAGATCGGCTTTGAGTTGAGCGAGCCGCTCGTCAGCCCCGGGCACCTGGTGTCCAAGGGATTTTGCCGCGCTTATGCCGGCTATCTCTCCCGTGACCATGGCCGAGCTCGCCTCCTCAACCCCTCCCGAGTCGCCCGCAGCGTACACCCTTGAATTCGAAGTGCGCATGTTTTCATCTCTGACCGGCACATGCCCGCCCAGCTCCGGCACGTACTTCATCT
>DMOT01000173.1 GCA_003456765.1 Bacillota bacterium | reverse complement strand
TGACCGTGGAGGCAGCTATCACCGGTTCCTACAGCCGGGGTTTAGTGGCTCTGGTCAATAACCCGCTGGTCCGCGACGCCGGCAAAGCTGAGAGCCTCCTCGATGCACTTGTCGCATCAGGAAGAGCTTCATTGCGGTAGTTCGATAGACCGTCTAATTTATCATCGCAACAGAAAGCCGACCACAGCGTCGCTGTCTTGCTTCGCTACGGTCGGCTTTGCATCTCATCTCGGGCACATACGACCATCAAGCTGCCGGATCCGCCCGCCTGTTTCGTTTCAATAGCCAGGATGGCTCTCTGCCTCTCGTCGCCTAGCCGAACAGGCCCCCTGATGTGGTGGCACTGGTCAGCCTATCCATGATGAACAATGTGATCACGCCCACCACAATCAAGATGAATCCCAGTGCGGCGGCGTCACCGTGGGTCCCTCCTGTGTAGAAGGTGAAGATGCCCACAGTCATAGTCTCCCAGCCAGGTATGGCCAGAAGCAATGTGGCCGCACTCTCCTGTATTGATGTCATGAAGGAGAAGAGTGCGCCTGCCAGCAATCCCTTCCAGATCAACGGGAAGGTCACATCCTTGAAGGTCTTAAGCCCTCCCGCTCCCACAGACTGAGCTGCCTCCTCCATGGAACGGTGCACGACCAGGAGAGAGCCGTATGACGAGCGCACGGTGTACGGCAGTCTCCTGACAGCCAGTACAATGGGGATTATGATCCAGATGTTCGCCAGGGGCGTGCTAAAGAGTATGGGCATGTTGAAGGCCCTGATGTATGCTATGCCCAGTGCAGTTCCGGGCAAGGCCAATACGAGTGTGGTCAGAATGTCCAGCGCTCCGCGGCTGCGCATGTCGGTTCTGGCCATTACCCATGCTACCGGCAGCCCGATCAATATGCACATGAGGACAGCCAGTATGCAGAATTGGAACGTATTGATGATATACCCGGGCGCATAGAGCAGAATCTTCTCGTAGTGAGCCAGCGTCCAAGAGGTGGGAAGCGGCGACATCGACCAACTCCGGGCGAAGGACGCAAGACCGACCCCCAGGTACGGAGTGTAGCTGATTAGCAGCAACAGGATCAGGAAAACATGAGCCCATGCCTGCTTCCCGCCCCGAAGTGGTTTCCTCTCTACTGCCTTGTATGAAAGCGTAGTGTAGTCCTTGAGGGATATGTATCTCTTGGCTATCAGCAGCAATCCTACGGAAATCAGCACCATGACAGCGCCCACCGTAATGCCCATCTTAAACAGGTGCCTGTCAGTGAACTGCTGGATGTCCATGTAGGCCAGGGGAGCAATGAAGTTCGTCAAGCCCACAACCATTGGAGCGGCGAAATCTGCGAAAGCTCCGATGAACACCAATAGCGCCCCTGTAACAAATCCCGGTATAGTCAGAGGGATCGTAACATCGAACAGACGCTTGAACCCAACTGATCCGACGCTTTCAGCAGCTTCCTCCAGAGAAGCATCTATCTTGCTGAGTGAGTCCACGACATTGAGTGTGATGAGCGGAAAGAGGTGGCATGTTTCCACCAGCAAGAGTCCGTGCCAGCCATAGATGAAGTTAAACGGCAGGCGATCGTAGAGCCAGTTCGACACGGCGGGCCAGGATTTCTCCAGGGCATCCGCCAACTGATAGAACAGCTCATTGACTGTGCCGCCCCTGCCTAATATGAAGATGAATCCCAGCACACCCACTAGAGGAGGCATCACTATAGGTATCGTGGCAAGGAAATTGTATGCTTTCCTGCCGGGGAAATCGTATCTGACGAGTAGATAAGCTACGGCGAATCCGATCACTGAAGTTGTGGCGACTGTGGCAAGCCCCAACAAGAGAGAATTGCCCAGCGCCTTCATGTACAGCCTATCTCTGAATACATCCAGAAAGAACTCTACCGAGAAAGCCCGCCGCGGAAGGTCCACTATCTCCTGTACAAGCGCCTTTGACTTGCGCGCCTGGGCCAGAGCGGCCACCGGGTCATCCTGAAGTTCAGCCATGACCGCCGCTTCCTCAGCCACTCTGTCCTGGGCTCCCTGCCACCTAGCTATGAGCTCGTCTTGAGAGAACGTAGCCCTGCCGAGGGCATCGATCATATGGCCAACTACGTCTATGGATCTATCCAATAGGAGCGCGATGTCGTGAGAGGCCGCCAACGCGTCCTCCATTTCACCCGCCTTTACCTTCTCCTCAAGCAAGTCAGTGGTGAGGGCCACCTCGTTCAATGCTGAAAGCTGTATGTCTGCAGTTGTGAACGAGTCAACAAAGAGCCTCACCAGAGGAAATATGACGAACACAATCAGAAAAAGGTAGATAGGCAAAATCCACAGCTTGGAGTCCCTGAGCTTCCTTCTCAAACTCATTAAGCTCATTCCTGAAGACACGATTCAATCACCTGCCTGTCCATGGTCGGGGTGAGCATGCTAATCCGCTATGACGAGAGCTGCAGATTTTGGGAAACAGAAGTAAACATCACTACCCCAACCCAATTCCTCATGGTGCAGGGGGTTCTTGATGTCGGCCTTAAGCAGGAAACCTGCCGGATGCTCCATCTCGTAGCGCAAAGTGCTCCCCATGTAACTGGCGAAGCTGATTTTGCCCTCTATCCCGTTATCTTCCGGAGACGGGGGTTCGGTGGTAACCTCTACGTTCTCAGGCCTGAAAGCTACAGTGCACTTGTCTCCAGCCTTCAGCTCTGAGTGGGTGTACCCTCTGAAAAGCCCAAGCTCCGTTTGGACCAGGATATCATCGCCAGTAGCCTTGACTGTGCCTGCCACCAGGTTGTTGGCACCGATGAAGTCAGCCACAAAGCGCGTAGCCGGCCTCTCGTAAAGGTCGTGGGGAGTGCCTATCTGGACCAACTGGCCCTCGCGCATTATGCCGATCCTGTCAGAAAGCGTTAGAGCCTCCTCTTGATCATGGGTCACGTAGACCGTAGTGATACCCAATGCCTGTTGAAGTTTTCTGATTTCGGCACGGACTGAGCCACGAATCTTCGCGTCCAGATTGGACAAGGGTTCGTCGAGAAGTAGCACGTCAGGATTGAGTGCGAGCGCCCTGGCAAGAGCCACGCGTTGCTGCTGGCCTCCTGACAGCTGGCCTGGGTAACGATCCTCATAGCCCACTAGCCCGACCTTGGCAAGGGCTTCATTTACTATCCTGGGCCACTCAGCCTTAGGCTCCTTCCTGAATTGGAGCCCGTAGGCGACGTTCCTGTGGACTGTCATGTGGGGCCACAGGGCGTAGTTCTGAAAGACCATCCCGATGTTGCGTTTGAATGTCGGGATGTGTTGCACCTCACGCTCACCGAACATGATCTTGCCCTCATCCGGGACATAAAACCCTGCGATAAGGCGCAAAGTAGTAGTCTTGCCGCAACCTGAAGGCCCCAGCAACGTGAAGAGCTCGCCGGCGCGCACATGCAGATCCACATTGCTCAAGACCTCAACTGTCTTGAACCTCTTCGTAACTCCGATGAGCCTAATATTCATTCACTTCACCTCAAGCCAATACCTAACTGGACCTACGGGCGAGGCAACCTCGCCCGTAGGCATGGGAGTCATTCTCGCTGGACCGATCAATACTTGGCCTTCAACTGG
The DNA here is from genome assembly GCA_003456765.1 of Bacillota bacterium. GTDB lineage: Bacteria > Bacillota > DTU025 > DTU025 > DTU025 > UBA10085. Next base: position 1,489 of record DMOT01000173.1, on the reverse strand, counting down.
TCAAGTTTTGCAAAGATGTTCTCTCTGAAGTACCTGTTGACTTCACCTTCCCTGCTGGCCGAGAGTGTGTTGTCATAGGTGTTCTCCACAACGCCCTCGAAGTAGCTTCTCCTGCCGCCGTAGAATGTGACTGCCTTCTCAGCGGTGGAACCAGCTGGCCCGGCCACTTTCAGATCGGGCACTATGGGGAAGAGGCCACGGTCAATGAAGAGCCTCTGGCCCTCATCTGTAAGCAGGAACTCAATGAAAGCCTTTGCAGTATTGGGGTTCTTGCAGTTCTTTATGACGCCGATTGGCTCGGGCGTGACATATGCCCCTGGCGGCGCTATGAACCTGATGTCTGCACCGTGGAGGTAGTTCTCAAACGCCATGTAGCTTGGAACTGCAAACCCAAGTGCGTATTCGCCTTTAGCCACCACGCCCGGAACGTCGCCTGACTTCGCAACGAATTGTCCGGTATAGGCAGCTAGCTTGGCAAGCCAATCCCAGCCCTTCTCCCAACCATACTTCTGGAGAATAACTTCATAGCTGGCATGGTTGGAGCTGGAGTTGTCAGGCGTGCACTGGGCTATCTGTCCCTTGAATTTGGGATCGCTCAAGAGGTCTTCCCAGGTTTTAGGCGGGGTCGTACGCAATCTCTTTGTTACCAGGCCCTCGTTGTACACAATGCCGTAGGGCTCCAGGGCAGTACCGGTCCAGTAACCCTTGGGGTCTTTCAGCGGCATCGGCCTGGGCGTACCCATCGTAGCGGGTATCCGGTCAAGCAGCTCTTGTGAAGCCTCATGTTTGATGAGGAAGCCGTCAGCAGCAAGCAAGTCGTAGAGCACAGTCTCGCCACCCCACACCACATCTGCCTGGGGATTAGAGCCCCACTCTCGGATCATGCCTACCGCAAGCTGGGTGCCTTTGCTGGTGTAGTTTGTTTTCACATCAACACCATACTTGGCCTTGGCCCAGGGCTTGAAAGCATCGAGCGCAGCTACACTCACGAAACTGGCAACTGGGGTAATCAGGTTCAGCTCGGCCTCAATCCTTTGCGGCGCAGCCGTAATTGACGCTGATACCAGCATGACTACGGCCAGGACTAGCACTAGAAGCCTTTTCATTAGATTGCCTCCTTACATTATTAGTCTACCCAGTGAATAGGTACCAGTGTTTGCCAGAGCATTACAGGTGCAGTATCGTAGTAGAGGCAGAGTGCTTCATCAACTGGCAGCCGGCATCTAGCCGACTGTGCGTCACCTCCGTAAGAAGAGGACGTGAAAGGAAATGAGGGCACGCACATGAAGCAAAGACGCTTCTTGAGTGGCCCTCTCCATGTCTCCATGCCACACTGGCTTGGCATCTTGTGTGAGATATTCTATCTACATTGCCATTCTCCTTCTGCCATTTCAGTTATTGCATGACTGCATCCTTCATTTTCAGGCTCCGATCCAAGCATATGCCTGCATTCAGAATCATTCTGGGACTTATGGTCAAGGTAGGAGGC
>DMOT01000267.1 GCA_003456765.1 Bacillota bacterium | reverse complement strand
CATAGTAGCGATGACAGGGGATGGAGTCAACGACGCCCCGGCACTCAAGAGGGCTGACATAGGCGCCGCAATGGGCATTACAGGAACGGATGTTGCGAAGAGCGCGGCTGACATGATACTGACAGATGACAACTTCGCGACGATAGTGACTGCGGTGCGCGAGGGCCGGGTAGTCTTCGACAACATAAGGAAGGCGGTACAGTACCTGGTGTCATGTAACATCGGCGAGATCGCCTTGATATTCGTGGCCATCATGCTCGGGCTTCCGAGGCCTCTGTTGCCCATTCATATACTCTGGCTCAATTTGGTAACCGATGGCTTACCGGCGTTGGCCCTTGGAGTGGATCCTCCTGCTCCTGATCTTATGAGAAGACGGCCTCGGGGAGGCAATAACGATGTTGTGGGGCAGGGTGCGCTGGCCAGACTCATCTTCTACGGGCTATTTGTGGCATTGTTGGGCCTGCTGTCGTTCGCTATTGGACTTGGGTGGCCCGGAGAGCTGGACACGTCTGCAGGGAACCTGATGCAGGCGCGGACGATGTGTTTGTTGACTATGAGCTTCTGCCAGCTGATTCATGCCTTCAACTTCAGGTCTGAGCTTGATTCCCTGTTCAGGGTAGGAATGTTCGCCAATGGCAGGCTTGTAATGGCTTTCCTTGTTTCGGGCATGCTGCAGTTGGCAGTAGTCTACATCGAACCCATTCGAGGGTTCTTCGACCTTGTGGATGTGCACGGCAGGGGACTCGTCGATTCCATAGCGCTTGCTCTTCTCATGTTGGCAGTGGGGGAGTTGACCAAATTGGTCTCCCGAGCAGTACCCGACAGAAAAGGCTGCTAGGCTGGATTGCGAGGGGCGTGCTGTCCTTGAAGGGCAAACCGGAAGCGCGCGCATCTCTCCGACTCACGCAGGATTTTCCCAATCGAGGGTGAAGTACTTAAGCAGCCGATGCGCGCCACAATTAGTTCGGAAGGGGCTGGTATGAATGGAGGTCACAGTTGTAGGTCGTAATATCGTGATTACCGATGCTTTGAGGGCCTATGCTGAGAAGAAGGTTGATAAGCTCCAGAAGTACTTCGAGCGTGAGATTGTGGATGCACAGGTTACCATGTCTGTGGAGCGGAGCATTCATACGGCTGATGTCACGATTCAGGTTGATGGTCTGTTGCTCCGGGGTGAGGAAAGAACCGGTGACATGTATGCATCAATCGATAGCGCAGTGGACAAGATCGAGCGTCAGATAAGAAAGTACAAGACTCGGATAAACAGGAAGTTGAGGCAGGACGGAAACAAGTTGGTCGAATCCGCAGTCAACCGCCAGGCTTCAGTAGATGTGTCTGAACCATCCGAGCTCAAGGTCGTAAGGGTCAAGAGGTTCGCAATGAAACCTATGTCAGTTGAAGAGGCTATCATGCAGATGGAACTGCTCGGTCACGATTTCTTCGTCTTCATGGATGCCTCGACTGAAGATGTAAATGTCGTATACAAGCGCAAGGATGGGAATTACGGTTTGATAGAGCCGGAGTTCTAGATTGCGCAGACATACTGTGCAGTGGGGCGGTGCAAGTTGCATCGCCCCGCCCCATTAAAACCCACGTGGAGCGTGTGAAAAGGGGGTGTGTATCATGAACCGCCTGGTTGCGCTGGTGTTCGAAGGCGGAAGGCGGCAGGGCGAAATAAGCGGTTGGGTTGGCAGAGCCAGGCAGGAGCTGGCATTGTCCCTCTGCATCAAATTGGCGCTGTCGGAGGCTTTTGACGAAGTCACTCTGATTACTGATAATCCTTTACTCTATGACCGTGCTGCCACAATCGCTGCAGTCTCAGCAGAACTCGACCCCTGTTGCGGCGGAAACTATCACTTCGGGGCAAGGCTTGGGCAGGCGCTTGGCTCCAGGCCGGGGGATGGATTCGTCTACATGGGCGGGGGATCAGGTTTTTTCATGACGATCCCTGAGATTGTGCGATTTGCGGAAATGGTCAGAGACAATCCGGGGGCCGTAGTTTCCAATAATCCATTCTCAGCCGACATGTTCGGATCAAGCGATTCGGGCGCCGTTGCACAGCTGGACCTTCCACCTAGTGACAATGCTGTGCCAATGATTGCCGCCGCTGCAGGCATGCGCATGCTGGCGCTTGAATCTTCGATTGGCTCCGCTTTTGACGTAGATACACCTTCAGATTTGCTGGTACTGGCATCCGCCATTCCCCACCTGGCTCCCGGCGAGAAGGCGGTTCTTGATGTGATAGTATCAGGCCCGGTTGAACCGGCCTTAGGTCGCCTCAGACAGGCCAGAGATGTACTGGGGACTGGGTTTTCCGAGGTCGCCCTCATAGGCCGTGTCTCTCCGGCTACTGTAATGGAACTGAATAGAATTACTCATTGCAGGCTGAGAGTCTTTTCTGAAGAGCGCAGCATGAGAGCTTTCGGCCGTGATGTGCCGGGAGGAGCGAGAAGCCTCATCGGAAGGCACGTGGAAGCCATCGGGCCTGAGGGGTTTTTTGCAGATCTTGCGTGGTGCTGCGACGCAGCGTTTATCGATACGCGAGTCCTTTTCTCTCACATGCGGGCTGCCCTATCACAAGAGCAGAGATTCGCCTCCGACCTTGGCCTCCACGACAGAATTGAGAATCCTGCCGTCGCGCAGTTCGTGAAGTCGGCCTGCGAGGCCCAGCTCCCCGTGGGGATTGGTGGCCATTCTCTGGTTTCAGGCGGAGTAAGAGTGCTGGCCACAGCCGAACATAGCACACGAAGCGATGTGGTATAATTGCTTAGTCGGCTAAGATGCAAGCGAGGTGGCCACGGGTGCTAAACATTCTTAAGCGGGTATTCGATGTGAATGCCAGAGAACTGAGGGAGCTTCGCGCCAGGGTGGATGCGATATCGGCTCTCGCTCCGGAGGCGGAGCGCGCCACCGATGACGAGCTGCGTGCTCGGACTGGGAAGTTCAAAGGCAGAATCGAGCGGGGGGAGCCGCTTGACTCTGTGCTTCCCGAGGCCTTTGCGACAGCTCGAGAGGTTGCAAAGCGCACCATCGGGTTGTACCCCTATGATGTTCAGGTTATGGGCGGCATAGTGCTGCATGAAGGCAAGATCGCCGAGATGAAGACGGGCGAGGGCAAGACACTTGTAGCGACGATGCCCACATACTTGAATGCCCTGGAAGGCCAGGGCGTTCATATCGTAACTGTAAACGACTACCTTGCCCGGCGTGATGCTGAATGGATGGGGCCGATATACAACGCGCTCGGCCTTACAGTTGGTGTGATCGTCCATGATCAGCAGGGGGCCGCGCGCAAGGATGCCTACATGGCTGATATTACCTATGGAACGAACAATGAGTTTGGCTTCGACTATCTTCGCGACAACATGGTGACTTCCATGGACTCGCGTGTTCAGCGAGGCCACAACTATGCAATCGTCGACGAAGTGGACTCCATCCTCATCGACGAGGCTCGTACGCCCCTGATAATCTCAGGGCAGGCAGAGGAGTCAACCGAGAAGTACTTCGTCTTCGCCAGGATCGCCCAGAGCCTCAAAGAGGAAGAAGACTACACCATAGACGAAAAGGCCAAAACGGTCGCGATCACCGAGTCGGGGGTTGCGAAGGTTGAGAGATGGCTCGGCGTGTCGAACTTGTACGACGAAGAGAACATTGAGCTTACGCACCACATCAATGCGGCTCTCAGAGCGAAGTCCTTGATGCGCCGGGATAGGGACTATATTGTAAAGGATAACGAGGTCATCATAGTAGACGAATTTACCGGCAGGTTGATGATTGGAAGGCGCTACAGCGATGGACTGCACCAGGCAATAGAGGCCAAGGAGGATGTTCATGTCCAGCGCGAAAGCCAAACGTTGGCGACAATAACCTTCCAGAATTACTTCCGCATGTACGGAAAGCTTGCAGGCATGACAGGCACGGCAGCTACCGAGGAGAACGAGTTTGTCAAGATATATAACTTGCCGGTCGTGCAGATTCCCACAGCCAAACCCATGATCAGGGAGGACTTGCCCGATGCAGTCTACAAGACTGAGAAAGGGAAATTCCAGGCCGTGGTTGAGGAGATCTGCGAAAGGCATGCTGCCGGGCAGCCACTTCTGGTAGGAACGGTATCAATAGAAAAATCCGAGTTGCTTTCCAGCATGCTTGCCAGAAGGGGCGTACCTCATCAGGTGCTCAATGCAAAGAACCATGAGAAAGAGGCTGAGATTGTCAAACTGGCCGGGCAGTCCGGGACGGTTACTATCGCAACCAACATGGCCGGACGCGGCACCGACATTGTTCTGGGGCCTGACGTGCCGAGGCTAGGAGGGCTTCATGTAATCGGGACAGAGCGGCATGAAAGCCGCAGAATCGACAACCAGCTTCGGGGAAGATCGGGTCGTCAGGGAGATCCGGGGTCGTCAAGATTCTATGTGTCGCTCGAGGATGATCTGATGCGTCTCTTTGGAGGAGAGTATATCTCAGGAATGATGGAGCATTTCGGGTGGAGCGAGGATGAGGCCATTGAACATCAGACTCTGACTCGTGCTATCGAACGGGCCCAGCAGAAGGTGGAGGGGCGCAACTTCGAGATAAGGCGGCAAGTTCTAGAATACGACGACGTCATGAACAAGCAGAGAGAGGCGATATACGCCAGGAGAGCTGCGATACTCGAAGGAACCGATCTGAGGGACCAGGCTGTAGAACTCATCGGGACACTGGTGGAAGGCCTGATTCGCGCATATGCCGACGAGAAGTTGTCGCAGGGCGAATGGGATCTTGCGGGGCTTTCAAAGGAGATAGCAAGCATACTCCATGTCAGGTCAAAGCCTGACCTTGCGGCTTGCAAGTTCCATTCATGGGAAGAACTTCATGATGCCGTGATGGCCATATTTGTGCAGGCGTACGAGCAGAAGGAAGCTGTAATCGGCGCTGAACGCATGCGTGAGCTGGAGCGGGCCATCATGCTCTACATGATTGACTCCAAATGGGTGGACCATCTTCAGGCAATGGACATATTGAGGGAAGGAATAGGGCTCAGGGCATACGGGCAGCTTGATCCCCTCGTGGAGTATAAGAGAGAGTCATATCTGATGTTCAACGATCTCCTCATGAGCGTTGGAGAAGACTTTGTCAGGTACCTGTTCCGGGTGCAGATACGTGTAGAGAGCTCCTCGGAGGCCGCGGCGTCTGGCGGAGAGAGTGAAGCTTCGAGCCTTCGCCGGCCCAAATACGCCATGGCAACCAACAGAGACTCCGGTTCATCAACCAAGACGCCGGAAAGAAGGTCCGGCAAGAAGATCGGGAGAAATGACCCGTGCCCGTGTGGCAGCGGGAAGAAATACAAGAAATGCTGCGGAGCACATAGATAATCAAGGGAAAGGTGATGAGCCTATGAGAGCTGAGCTTGAGCAGCCCATAGAGGCACTTGGAGAGAGAATTGATGAAATGAGGGCCTATCTTTGACATACAGGGCAAGTCAGAACGCCTAGCCAGGTACGAGGCCAGAGCCGCTGAACCAGGCGTGTGGGAGGAGCGTGATTCCGCCCAGGCCTTGATGCAGAAGATATCGAGATTGCAGTCGGAGATTTCGCGCTACAACTCGATCGTTTCAAGGTTTGAGGATCTCAAAGTACTGGCAGAGCTTGCAGATGAAGAAGACGACGAGAACACGATCGCAGAGTGTTTCGAGGAGATCGAGCATCTTGAATCGGCAGTCGACAAGGTGGAGATCGCCCATCTGCTTTCAGGGGCCTATGACTCTGCAAATGCCATAGTCTCGATACATCCGGGCGCAGGGGGCACCGAAAGCCAGGATTGGGCTGAGATGCTCATGAGGATGTATGTAAGGTGGGCTGAGCGCAACGGCTACAGCGTGGAAGTGGCAGATTTGCTGCCGGGTGAGGAAGCCGGCATCAAGAGCGCGACACTAATCATGCATGGCCATAATGCCTATGGTTACCTCAGAAACGAGAAGGGGGTCCATAGACTCGTGCGCATATCGCCCTTTGACTCCTCTGCGCGGAGGCATACGTCCTTTGCCTCCGTAGACGTTGTCCCTGAAATGGGCGAGCAGGAAGTGGAGATTGACCCTGCGGATCTGAAGGTGGATACGTACCGTTCGGGGGGAGCCGGCGGCCAGCATGTCAACAAGACTGACAGCGCCGTGAGGATTACGCATCTTCCGACCGGTATCGTCGTCCAGTGCCAGAATGAACGGTCGCAGCATAGCAACAGAGAGACTGCAATGAGGGTCCTCCGGGCTCGCCTGGCTGAGCTGCAAAGAGAGGAACAGGAGAAGGAGCTTTCTGCGATGCGTGGCGAACAGCACGAGATAGCGTGGGGAAGCCAGATCAGGTCGTACGTGTTTCAGCCCTACACAATGGTCAAGGATCACAGAACAGAGCTTGAAACAGGAAACGTGAACGCGGTCATGGACGGGGAGATTGACCGGTTCATCGAGGCGCAACTGAGATTGAGCGCCGCCTCAACGAGCAAGGCTGCGGGGAGTGAGTAAAGTGGCCCGCCGCGTCAGTATGCGACGGATCCCGCATAGCGCATTGGTCGTGCTTCTGCTAGTGGCCGCTATTGAAGTGGCTGTGCCGATCTATGTTGGGAGAAAGGTCGAATTGGCTGTCAGAAGCGGCTTCACTCAAGCAGAATCCGTCTCTGTGGTGGCACGGTCGCTGCCTGCTCTGAAGCTCCTGTTTGGACGCTTTGACAGGCTTTTGATCGATGTTCACAGAGCAGAATCTGCGGGCTTTACTATCAGGAGCATTTCTCTTGATTCATCCGGCGCGCGGATCCCACTGGCCAGGTTCGAGCCTGGATCCAGCCGCTGGGCCCATGCGTTAGGCGACTCTCGACTGGAAGTCTTGATAGACGAGGATGACATTAATGACTACCTAGGCCGCAGGGAGGACTACCTGCGAGCCTTCAGTGTGCGGTTTCAACCCGGCCTTGCTGAACTTGAGGGACGGCTCTTCTTCGGGGGCTTAAGTGTAGGTGTTGAATCGCAGGGGCATTTCGTTATTGAAGACGGAGTCAGATTGATTTATGTAGTTGACAGGCTGAGTGTGGAGAAGAGCGAGGTGCCCGCCTTTATAGTCAACATGTTTGAAGAGGGCATAGGAATTGGCATCGATCTTTCGGCTCTCCCCTTTGGGATACAGCTTGAGAGCGTTCATCTATACGAAGGCACAGTCCGCCTGCTCGGCCGCACCTCGGAGGGAGGCAGTCTATCGTGAACCGCAGGGAACCGTGGACCATAGGATGGCTGATTGCGCTGGTAGTGCTCGCATCATTGTCATCTGCGTGGATAGCCTGGCAGAGAAGCCGTGTTGAGAGGGCTAACAGCGTCGTTGAGCTGTGCATGGACTACAATGAAGTTGATCTTTACAGCAAGCTTGTTGGAATCAAGATGGAAGACTGTCTGAGGAGCCTGGCTGAGCTGGGCGTTGTTTCGGTCGCCCTGGGCGAGGATACTCTCGAGTCGATGGAGAGGGCTGGAGAAGTCGTTGTTGTCAGGGGTTCTCAAGCGCTTGCGCTGGGTTCAAATGGAGGCCCCTACAGAGACATCTTGCTGGCGGCAGCAGAAATGGAGGTCTTCTCGCCTTCCGACACCATAGTGATCCCGTGCAATGTTGATGCGGCAAACCTCCTTGCCCATCGTCTGCCACTACGTACGAATGATGGACCTGCAATTTCTGTCATCAAGGCTGGAGATGCAACCGGGTATGCAATCTCGCTTCCGCTTGATGAAACCTTAAAGCTCAACCTGGGCATTCGCCCGTCTAAGACGGCAGCCATAAGGG
>DMOT01000260.1 GCA_003456765.1 Bacillota bacterium | reverse complement strand
TAGGTAAACATTTTCCTTCCATGCCTATTCCTAAACCTGTGTCGCGGACAAATTGCATCACCCCGCAGAACCAATGTATGTTGTTGCGTCTTCATGTCCGGGCAAAGACTGCATCACGAGATGTTTTGTCAAGCGATAGGCACGAGCAATGAGGCAAGGTAGTAGCTGAAAAGAAAAGAAGTATGCCTGCGCCCCGGCTAGCAGATAGCCTTAGCGCAGGCATACTCGTGATAACAATATTAAGTAGGCCAGAGGTCAGTCGTACATTACCACCCTGGGCCTGAGATCGAGTTGTTCCATCATCTGAGAGTAGTCTTCATGGATGATCTCATCAATCGGCTTGTCTATCAAAGCAATGAGCATGGCCTCCATCAAGTTCGCACCGAAGGAGCGCCCCTCAATCTCCGGGCTGGTGGTGACTAGAGCATATGCGCCACGTCTTCCCAGCTCTTCAACGTCATCCCGCGTTACCGTGTTTGTAACGATTATTTTGCCGTCGATCCGCTCAGGCAGGTGCCTGAATATATAGTGAAAATCTCCCGCCAATACCCTGGCCCTGTTGTAATACTTTTGGAATTTCAGTCTGCGCTTCTTCGTCCGCTCTCTATTAGCCCGCTGAGTCTGGCCGGTGGGATACACCCAGCTGAATGGGAGCTGACTCAACCAAGGCATAACGATCGGCGCAAGCATGTAGATGGAACTCATCTCGTGCAGCGGTACGGGTATGCCGGTCGCAAACATCAGGTCTCCATAGGTAACGCGACATCCCAGCTCTGTGAAGGCCAACCCCATTCCGGGCCGGTCGAAACCGGAGACCACAAAAGCCTCTTCGCCCGCTATAGGCAGGCCTATCTTTCTGGCTACATATATCACTGCATCATGTTCCACTCTTCTTTTCAGGCCCGTCCCGTCCACCACAGGGGTATCGCCGGCCATGGCAGCGATGTTTTTCGCATCACGGAAGTAGTACTTTTTTCCGTTTGCTTCAAGGTATAGATCGATTCCGCCGAGTCCGAACGCGTCGACCTCGTCTCTAAGTTCCTTTACCAGCTCTTTTGCCTTCGCTACATCGCCATCTGTTCCTATCCGCTCTACAAGAATCTCCTCTCCCAGTAAAGTCACCCTGGCTGAGTGGTTTCGAGCAGAAGAGCCAATGCTCACGCTCACAACATGCTTCACTACTCCCCTGCACCTCCTCTAACCCATTATTACCTGCACACCGCCTGCTAAGACCAATCTATTCGCCCTCTGTGGCAGAGTATGTGCCCATATTTGAACACACCTGCACTTGCACTGAGGACTCCAGTGGGTCCTGGATACGCCTACGTGCAACGTCGACAAAAAGCCAGCCAGCAGGGAACATGATCGACAGCACATGCCATAGATGTGCCGGGCTGGCGGGCAGCTAGATAGTGTTCACATATTTGTGCACACATAGATTCTACCAGACGAATCTGGCCGAGCGCAAGGAGGCCTAAAATATGTCGCCTGTGTCTGTCATGGCGATCGCATGGCCAGCTTCCATATGTCCGTCATACTCTTCGTGCTATCATCACGTCCATCGCATGCTTATGCGGTACTCCGCCGGAATTGCAGTCCAATATCCGCTCTTCGAATCGAACAATCTCCCAATCCCAGTAGTAAGTCAGGAGCTCACCAGAGATGTAGAAGTGCTCATCAATCCCCCAATCGGGAGGTGTTTCAAGAAAGGGTTTCTCCACAAACACGTTGAAGGCGTTAAGCCCCCCTTGCCTGGTGAAGCGCTTGTAGTTTGAAAACACCGCGCGTCTGACATCTTGAGGGAGGTAAGTCAGAGTTCCGCTGGAGTACACGACATCGAATTCCTCGCCAAGCCGTAAACTCACAAGATCGGACTGGATTGTGCTTATCACAATGTTCTCCTCTTTGGCCCAGGCCTCCGCCTTCTTGAGCCCTCGCGCCGATATGTCGATTCCTACTGCCTCGTATCCTTCTCTTGCAAACTGAATCACGTCTCTGCCCTCGCCGCATCCAAGATCGACAACGCGTTTGCCCTCCCGGTCAACTGCAGAATACAAAGCAATCGTCTCCAAGCACAAAGGGTTTGGCTCTCGCCCCCAGTACAAACCCGGTTTGGAATATGCTTCGTCATAATTGAACACAGGCAACGCCACGCGCCTCCTCTCTATCTTTACACCACATCGTAGCTCCGACATAGCGCAACCCGAACCTATATGCCCAGATTCGCTTCAGTGATGGTTGCCACCTTCCCATCCATCGCAATGCAGCCGAATCGCCCGTAAATCCCTGTTGATTCCGGCCAACCCAATTGTCTGTAAATGATGATCCATATCCAAAGTACTTCGAAAATTACAGCCCAATATCGATGGCCGAAGGGTTTGATGCAATCCTGACGAAGCCCTAGCCCTGAGATGATCTACCCCCCGGCAGATCTCTTGATGGGCTTTTGCCCCAGTTGCCACTACTTGCAAATCAGGAGGTGCCACTGGCATGTGGAGTAACCTGGCGGTCGAGGCAGTCACGATACTGATGTGGGCTGCCACTGCCCTTATTGTGTTGTTCTTGAGCGGCCTTTCCAAGTACCTTCAGGAGCAAGCAAGGCGGGTGGAGAATGATGCAGCGCGAGGACTAATCCAGTCAGCGCTCTCGGAAGCAGAAAAGGTTGGCATTGATGCCGTTCAGGCAACAAACCAAGTATTCGTCGATGCCATAAAGGCATCTTCTGCAGACGGCAAGCTTTCAAAAGAAGATGCAGCTACCGCAATGAGAATAGCTGTTGAGTATTTCAAAACCCACCTGTCATCTCGAAGCTTCCAGATTCTCAGCGAACCCGACGTCAAGATTGATGACAAATGGATCAGCGAATTCCTGGAGGCAAGATTGGCACAAACAAAGGCCGAATCTGTCTGCTGCCCTTGCTCTCCCGATTAGCGCCGCTCGCGCGGATGCGCTCTGCCAAAGTGTGGGGGGGTAGCCCACCCCTCCACTCCATGCTC
>DMOT01000318.1 GCA_003456765.1 Bacillota bacterium | reverse complement strand
ATCAAGAATCCCGGAGGGGGCATTGCTCCGGGCGGGGGCTACATAGCAGGGCGGGCGGATCTTGTGGAAATGGCAGCAGAAAGGCTGACCGCGCCCGGGCTTGGATCCGAATGCGGGCCCAGCCTCGGATACACACGCGAACTCGCTCAGGGACTCTTTATGTCGCCCTTGATAGTGAGCGAAGCGGTTGCGGGCTCCATTTTTGCTTCAGCGTTCCTAGAGGGACTGGGCTACGATGTTTCGCCGCGTCCTGGCGAGCCGCGACATGACATAGTCCTTGCAGTGAGGCTCGGCTCTCGTGATGCGGTCTGTTCCTTCTGCAAGGCAGTCCAGTCAACGTCCCCGGTGGATGCCGCTGTTCTTCCCGTGCCCGCACCTATGCCGGGATACGCCGACCAGGTGATAATGGCTGCAGGAGCCTTCATCCAGGGATCCTCTATTGAACTTTCTGCAGATGCGCCGCTGCGCCCGCCTTTCGATGCATACTTGCAGGGTGGCCTTATCAGACACCAGGTTGAATTTGCCATGCTCAGATTCGCGCAGGATGTGAGGACGAAATCGAGAACTAAGTAGTAGCAAAACGGCCTGCGCGTACTCTGGCACTAGGCATTTGGAGGTTGAGTCTATCATGTTGTCTACAAGGATGCGGCACATCTGTATGTGCGCACTTTCCTCTCTTTGCATCATGGCGGTCCTCTGGGCAGTGCCGTCATCCGCGAACACGGTGTGGGCGACGGAAACCCTGCCGGGCACTCTTGAGCTCCGGAACCCTGACCAATCCCAGGAGGCAGAGAGCTCTTCTACTCTAGATTTCCTCGTCGTGCAGGAATCCGGTCCTGCGGTGGCCACGTGCCGAGTGGAAATGGACCTTGAGGCAGGCATGAACAAGGTGGTAGTGCCGGGCGTTCCAAGCACAGCTGATTGCGGCGGGGCTGAACTCTTGAGCGGAACGGTGCCATTTAGGGTCGCATCTGCAGCGATGGACAGGGATTCAGGCGAATTGGTGTTTGATGTAGAGGTTGAAACGGCAGCTCATGCCGTCTTTACTGCCGTCTACCCGTTTTCAGGGGTCTCGTGGAGTGCGTCCTACAACACCACGCTTGAAGCAGGAAAAGACACTGCCCAGATTTGGGCATGGTATTCGATTCGAAATGATACAGATCGCGACCTTGCACCCTCAAGGCTGGTTCTTGCAGCGGGACCGGGCAATATTCTGAGCGCGAGGCCCGGATTTGTGGGGGACATGGCTCTGGGAAGCACAGTTGCGACCATAGACTCTCCCGAGCCCATTCCGGCAGGCTTACAGCGGAACATCAGATTCGCGGGCGGCTCCCAGGTGCCTGCACGCCTGGTCTACATGGTCGGTTGGGGCAAGCCGGTGGCGGCAGCATCCGATTCCCTTGCATTGGCAATTGATGAGAGCCCGGTCATGGTGGGCCTGGAGTTTTCAACGTCAAGCGAAAGCGGGCTCAGCAGCCCACTTCCGGGGGGACGCTTATCCGTCTTCAGTCGATCCCAGGACGGGGCGACATTCTTCCTTGGCGAGGATATTCTCTCTCCATGCCCAAGTGATGCTACTGTCATAGCAAGACTGGGACCGTCCACGTCGCTGACGGCGGTGCGGAGCCGCACTGACCATCGCAAAGTCGGTACGAGCAGCTGGGAAGAGGCTTACCAGGTGAGGATAGTCAATGCCGGCACAGCTGAAGCTGTCGTTATCGATATCGAAGAGTTCCCCGGGCAGTGGAGCATACTCCAGAGCAACACGCCTGCTCCAACCTTTGTTTCCGGGCGCGCTCATCTTATTGTGACTGTGCCTGCAGGCGGGCAGGCCAATATCCTCTTTAGAGTGCGGTATACACTTTGAGGAGGGCGGTTTGGCTTGCATGATTTTCCCCGAGGCGCTGTAGTCACGAACTCCTCTGGTTCGTGTATTGGAATAGAGAAGGAGATGGAAGCAGAGGCTTTGGCCCCGATTGCCCCGGCTCGCACCGCCATCTTCCGCATCGCCAGCAATCTTCAACTGGTGTACGGGATAGGCCCTGTTAGGGAAGGAGAGCTCAAAAGGGACGGGTACAGAACCCTTTTTGACCTTCTCGCGCACGAGAGATGGGGGCAGGGGGCGTGCGCTGTTGTGGAAGCCCTTGAACGCGCCGATGCACGAGGGCTCTCAAGCTTCGGAGTGCCGGATCTGGATCTCCTTGCGCTTTGCGCCCCGAATGAAGTCGTCTTTCTTGACATTGAGACTACCGGCCTCTCCAGCACTTCAGCCCTGTTCATGGTAGGGATGATTATTCCGTCAGAGCAGGGGCTCGTCTTGCATCAGCTTTTCGCAAGGGAATATGAAGAAGAGCCTGCGGTGCTGGAGGAGACTCTGACAAGGCTCGATGGTGCGCGCGCGGTCGTCACGTACAACGGCAAAAGGTTTGATATGCCCTTCATACGCAGGCGCCTGGCATACTACGGAAGGGATGACGCTCCACAGACTTCCGTGATAGATCTCTGCCCCCCGGCCAGGCGGAAGTTCTCGCTGGCGTTACCCAACTGCCGCCTTTCCACAATACAGACAATGGTTCTTGATTGTCCCAGAGACGGAGACATCCCCGGTTTCCTCATACCTGACCTTTACAACCACTGGGTCAAAACCGGCGATGTAGATACTATCCTTCCAGTGCTTGACCACAATGAGCTCGACCTCATCGCCATGGTTGACCTCCTTCCTCTGCTCATCTGAATGGTGCATAATTCGTCCCGAGTGTCATATAGATGTAGCGTCTAAGAGCAGGTACAACCCAACGTGCATCCTGTGGGGGTGTGAGGCCGCCTCCACCCGGACTCGATGCGAGGGAGGGCGAGTGGATGGAGAAGTTTGATATCTTCCGGCACATTGCGGAACGCACGGGGGGAGACGTGTACATAGGCGTCGTCGGTCCGGTAAGGACGGGCAAGTCTACCTTCATATCTAGGTTCATGGATCTCGTCGTTCTGCCGAACATGAAGGACGCCTATGAGAAGGAGCGCACCCGCGATGAGCTGCCCCAAAGCGGCGCCGGAAAGACCATCATGACGACTGAGCCCAAGTTCGTCCCGGGCGAGGCGGTAGAGATCACGCTGGGGGAGAACATAAAGGTGGCCGTCAGAATGGTGGACTGTGTGGGTTATTCGGTCCCCGGCGCACTGGGGTATGAAGAGGCTGATGCTCCCAGAATGGTGCGGACCCCCTGGCACGAAGAGGAGATTTCTTTTCAAAGGGCAGCAGAGATTGGCACGGAGAAGGTAATCCAAGAGCATTCTACTATTGGCCTGGTGGTAATAACCGATGGTTCGATCACTGAGATCCAGAGGGAAGCCTACATCGACGCGGAGCGGAGGGTCGTAGCGGAACTGAAGGAGCTGGGCAAGCCGTTTATCGTCGTGTTGAATTCCACACATCCTGAAGCTGAATCCACGCGAACGCTTGGTGAGGCCCTGGCACGCAACTACGACGTACCGGTAATACCGGTGGATTGTCTCAACATGTCTACCGCCGATATCATGCAGGTTCTCGGTGGCGTGCTGTACGAGTTTCCAGTACGTGAAATCAGTGTGCGGATGCCTGAGTGGGTTATGGAGCTTGAGGAGTCTCATCCCGTCCGCATGAGCTTCGTCTATGCTGTGCAGGAGGCGGTTAGCGCCATTGACAAGGTTCGTGATGTCTCCACGGCCGTACAGATTCTCGGGACGGCCAAGAATACTGAGTCGGCGACAGTAACCCTGCTAGATATGGGAACGGGCAGAGTATGGATGGAAGTGACAGCTCCCAAGGCTCTCTTCTACGCTGTGATATCTGAGATGAGTGGGTTGCAGGTAGCGGGTGACTCCGATGTAATAAGGATGATGCGAGACTTGACTTTTGCGAAGCGGGAGTACGACAAAGTTGCGGTTGCGCTTGAACAGGTAAAGGCGACGGGCTACGGCATAGTCACGCCATTTCTCGAAGAGATCTACTTCGCAGAGCCTGACATAATCAGGCAAGGCAATCGGTGCGGGGTCAGGCTCAAGGCTATGGCACCTTCAATCCACATGATAAGGGCGGACATAAAAACAGAAGTGACTCCGCTCATGGGGACTGAGAAACAGAGTGAGGAGTTTGCGGAGCAGATAGCGGAAGACTTCGCAGAGAATCCGTCGAAGATATGGGAGACCGAGTTCCTGGGAAGGTCGATGCAAGACTTGATACGCGAGGGGATTGAGGCAAAACTGGCGCATATGCCCGTTCATGCCCAGGAAAAGCTTCAGGAGACCTTGCAGAAGATCGTGAACGAAGGCAGTGGCGGCCTGATTTGCATCGTGCTATAGCCGCGAGCTGTGCTAGCTATGCCGAAGGCCGTAGGCGGCAAGCCGCGCGGCAGCTACGCTACAGTCTCGCGGCGCCATTTGGCTGTATCAGCATGAACGGGGCTGGCACGAACCTCTTGTTGTCTGTTTGGCGTGGCCATTTTCGAAACCCCTTGGGGCGGAAGTAATAAAGGCTCAAGTCGCGGGAAAACATACTGGTGGAAGGGGGCTGAGGACATGACCAAGTCAGACCTTGTTGATTCGGTGGCCAGCAAGACTGGGCTGACGAAGAAGGATACTTCAAGAACCATCGATGCGATTCTAGAGACCATAAAAGAACAGCTCAGGGCAGGAGAGAAGGTTCAACTTGTAGGCTTTGGCAGCTTCGAAGTGAAAAGAAGAGAAGCCAGGGTAGGAAGGAACCCCAAGACTATGGAGGAGATACGGATTCCGGCCAGGAACGTCCCGGTCTTCCGGGCAGGTAAAGAGTTGAAAGAGTCGGTACTCTAAAATTGCGCCAGGTGCGTTCGGGCGGTAAGGCGAAGGCCCGGCTGCTTGAGGCATCCGGGCTTTGCTGGTTGTCTGGGATACAAGAATAATAGCCCACATTCCGCATGTAAGATGTGGAATCCAGGTATTCTGGGAGATGACCTTATTGCGGAAGGGAGCAGAATGACCCACTGTGGGCCATGTTTTCGCAAAGTGGCCCACCCTGGGCCATTTCCTTGAAATTTGACCCAACATGGGCCATTTGGCTGGGTCTTCGCCCTTCATCCTCAAGTCCCCATCCCAAACTCTCCGAGCGCATGGCGTAACAAGTATGCGGAGCACCAGCCCACGGCGTCAGCCGTATGCT
Organism: Bacillota bacterium; assembly: GCA_003456765.1. Taxonomy (GTDB): domain Bacteria; phylum Bacillota; class DTU025; order DTU025; family DTU025; genus UBA10085. The sequence continues at coordinate 1,081 of DMOT01000318.1, read as the reverse complement.
AGCATCAAAGATTTCCGATATCCTGCGTGATTGGCCATGCAGAAATAAGCCACCTGGCATATGGTATATGTTGCATGCGGAAGATGAGTAAAGGGTGTCTTCGAGCGTAGCTTTCCCTCGTATCTACGCTTCTTAAGCTTATCCCGTTGAAAACTCCAGATGTACACAGGCGGGGGTCCCTTGCGTTGCATGGCCAAGGATCAAGCTCGCAAGAAAGTCGGGAAGGAATTCCTGAAGCACGAGGCTGCCCTCTGCATAAACAGAGAGCGGTTCCCACCTGCGGTAGCCAGCCTGCCTGTATTTGGCTTCAATGACGCATCTATCAGAGTCTGGAGTGATCACTTCGGCTCTGACAATGAGCCATGTGTCAGGGTCAACATACAGCGTCCATCTGAGGGGGCAGGCTGACCCGGGAACGGAGACTGCCGACACAATCCACCTGTTGGCGTTCTTGCTGTCTTCCCCGCCAGGCCGGATCTTCTTTCCCAGCTGTGCCTCCGGGTTGGAGGTCGGTTGCGTGGCATTTTGCAAGCAGTCCGGGCTCGCCAGGACTGCAAGTGTGTAGTCCCCGGAGACAAACTGTTCGGGGTCTACGAATATCAAGCCCTTTCTGGGGTGGATAGTCATGCCCAGCCATCTAACTGCCACATGGTTTGGCCGGGAGGCTGACACCCGAATGCTCGCGGTCAGGACTTTGCGGCCGCCTACGTACACCCGAGCTGTCGCAGGGAGGTCGAAGCTTGTCAGGTTCTCCTGGGCCTCCAGCATCCTGGCCAGCACATTTTCTGCTGCTTCTAGTTGTTCATGGGTGCCATTGCCGGAGCCTGTGGCAATGATGGGTGGCCCCCCAATCGTCCACAGTGCAACCGCCATTACTGCGATCCATGCAAAGCGGGCGCGGCTTGGCCTGACCCGAATTGGAACCAATTGTCTCATCTGCAACCACAACCTTTTGCCCTAGTCGTGTGACATGTGGCACCTGACCAGGTGTCTGCCGGCGGGCTCGAAGCCTGGCTCATAGCCGGAGCCTTCAGGGAAGCTGTCTGATGCGCCTCGAAGGTTCGGGGATGGTGCCAGCAAC
>DMOT01000083.1 GCA_003456765.1 Bacillota bacterium | reverse complement strand
ATGCTGAGGGCAGGGAGTTTGAGTGGGGAGAGGATTTCGGGGCGCCTGACGAGGCTGCAATCTCCACGAAATATGATAAGCCAGTATTTGTGACTGACTATCCCACTAAGATAAAAGCCTTTTACATGCAGCCCGATCCGGATAGGCCGGAGGTTGTAAAGTGCGCAGACATGCTGGCTCCGGAAGGCTATGGCGAAGTGATCGGGGGCAGTGAAAGGATTCACGACTTTGATCTGCTGGAAGAGCGGATGTGCGAGCATGACCTTTCAGAGGAGGCGTATGGGTGGTACCTTGACCTCAGGCGCTACGGGTCAGTGCCCCATTCCGGGTTCGGACTTGGGATCGAAAGAGCTGTGGCATGGATTACCGGAAGCGAACACGTCAGAGAGATGATTCCTTTCCCACGACTACTCAATCGGATATACCCGTAACCCGTCACGACCCATAGAAGCGTGAAGCTCTGCAAAGAACCCCGTACGACGATAGGCCTGCGGGGTTCTTCCATACTGGAACCGTTGGCCTCGTAATCCGTCTATGTTTACTGAGTTCAATAATCGGGGAGGGCAGACGTGATGAACAACAAGAAAAGGGCGCTGTTAGTTCTTGCTCTGGCGCTCTGCGTGGGCATGCTTGCGTCAGCTTGTTCAGTTGGGCAGATCTCAGCTTATGACTACATATTGCGGGGAGAGCAATATCTCGCCCAGGGTCTAGCAGATGAAGCTATTCGCCAATTCGAGCAGGCAATCCAGGTAGAACCTACGAATACCAGGGCTCACTTCGGGCTTGGCAGTGCTTACGAGGCAAGGTCGAACGCTGCGACGGTGTTCAACTACCGCATGGAGCTCGTTACTGAGCCGGAGCCCATAAGGAAACTGGGCTTTCCACCCCTTTCTGAGCAGGGGTACCAAGATGTAGAGCTTGCGATCCAAGCCTACTCCAAGGCCGCAAGCTACTCGCCACCTTACATAGAAGGCTACTACCGCCAGGGAGTCATCTACTTTATCAGCGGAAGATCTCAGGAAGCCAAGGCGGCTTTAGAGAGAGCCGTCGCCCAGGATAGGACCGCAGTCGATCCTGCGATCCTTCTTGCCTACATCTATCTCGAAGAAGGCAATGTGCAGGGGGCAACGACACAGATTGATCGGACGATCTCTGCAACAGGTGATAGATACAATCCTGTGGTCCTTGGCGCTTTAGCGGCACTGGAATACGGAAACGGCAAATACGACGAGGCAGAGCAACTGCTGCTTCAAGCGATTGGAAGGCCTGGCGCCCCCGCCTATCTCTACAAGCGGCTTGGAGATGCTGCGGCCGCGCGAGGCGCGCACACGCAAGCTTTGGATGCATACCGTCAGGCGGCTGTGCAGGGCGGTGCTGAGTTAGTCCTCACAAATGATGCGCTTGGCAACATTTACAGGCTGTGGGGACAGCCTGCACAGGCCATGCAGTATTACTCGGTCGCCGCATCGGCGAACCCCAACTTGATCCGGGCCAAATACGGCCTGGGATCGGCCTGTTTGGAGGCGGGCTCATATGCGCAAGCGCTGCAGATTTTCAGCCAACTTGCTGAAGCAGCGCCTGTCCATGGGTCTGACAACGCCATGCTGCTGAAGGGGATCGCCCAGTGGAGAACTGGGAACCATGAAGCGGCTCTCACCAGCGTGAACACCGCGCTTGGGATCAACTCAGGGAACCGTATAGCAGCCATATACAAGGAGCGCATCGAGCGGGAAATGGCTTCCTTCGGGATTTCCCCTGCCGGAATGGCGCCCAAAGCCATAATTGTTGAGGGCACGAAGCCGGAAAAACCGTTCAGCGGCGTATTGATCAACGATGGAGCTAAGTACACTAACAGCCGAACTGTTCGGCTTGGAGTTTACAGCGACTACTCCACCGTCGCGTTCAGCAATGACAATTCCGCATGGAGCACATGGTTCTCCAAACCGGACTCGTACGGGGAATTCACCTGGGAGTTGCCTCCCGGTGACGGGACAAAGCGAGTTTACGTGAAGTTCCGTGGGCTGTTTGGGATAGGCATACACGGCGAGTCGGGAACGATAGTGCTCGACACGAAGCCGCCGGCGGCCACGGCGCGCTTGGAACCGATGCAAACAGGCGGTTACGGAGGCTATGACAGCAGGACCAGACTCGTGCTGTCGGCTGATGATCCCAGCGGAATAGTGGGGTTTTGGTTATCCTATGACGGGAATGACTGGCGCTGGTTCGACTGGCACGGCAGCGATTTTGCGATCGCCTTGCCTGCAGGTGTCGGTCTGGTTCCCGGGGCATACTTCTCAGTTGTTGACGGAGCAGGCAACCACGCACCGATAGAGGCATTGGTGTCAACACCTCCGCCTGCTGACACTCAACCGCCAAGAATATACGGAGTCCAGGCTACTCCAGGCTCCTTCAACTCGGCGGTAGTTGCCTGGACTACTGATGAGCCGGCAGACTCATACGTAGAATACTGGGCCTATGGAGTGCCCCAGAACAGGGTTGGGACGGGTGCGTACACTACTTCGCACTCGGTAACACTCACCAACCTTCGTGCTGGCACCACGTATTACTACAGAGTGATCTCGACTGATGCGGCAGGCAATCGGGCACAGTCGCAGGATCTCGTGTTTGTGGCTGAGGCAGTAGATACGACGCCGCCTGTGATAAGTCGCGTGCAGGCAACGGCTGCTGGTCGCGACTCAGTCAGAATCACCTGGACCACTGATAAGCCGGCAGACTCGTACGTGGAGTACTGGGCTTACGGAATTCCTCAGAACAGGATTGGCACGAGCGTACGCTCAACTTACCATGCAGTTGCACTGTCCAGCTTGCGTTCTGGAGTCACATACTACTACATTGTGACCTCGACTGACGCTGCGGGCAATAGAGCTCAATCATCACAGATGAGCTTTAAGGTTGAGCCGCAGGATACGACTCCCCCTACGGTCAGGTTGCAGATAAATGGGGGTGCGCAGTACACAAATAGCCGAACGGTGCAATTGAACATAGTTGCTCAGGATGACTCAGGTGGTCCGCTTGAGATGGCGATCAGGGACGACAAGTCCTCTTTTGGTGCCTGGCAACCGCATTCAGCCAGTGCCACCTGGCAGCTGTCTTCGGGCGATGGCAGGAGAACGGTCTACGTGAAGGTAAGGGATGCAGCGGGCAATGAAGCTCAAACGCAGGCTACAATAACCCTCGACACGGTGGCTCCGAGAATCACCTCGGTGCAGGCAAAGGAGATCGGACCGGATTCGGCTGTCATCACGTGGAGAACTGATGAGGCGTGTGATTCCTGGGCATTCTACGGCACATACAGCCCGAATCTGGTGAAGGGCCAGTACGATTCCGTAACGACCCACACTGTTGTGCTTGTGGGCCTGAGCCCGAATACCAACTACTACTTCAAGGTTCGGTCTACCGATGCTGCAGGCAACATGGCAGAGTCTTCAACGATGACATTCCGCACATCGCAGATAGGCGACAAGAATCCGCCGACAGGCAGCATCACCATTAACGATGGTGCCCAGAATACGCGTTACTACGACGTGCGGCTCTCTATAGCTGCCAGAGACGATTCGCCGGGCCCCATCGAGATGCGGCTGCGCGAGGGAACCGGAGCCTGGAGTGGATGGATGCCGGTGCAGCAGTCCATGACCTACAGGATTAGCCCCGGTGATGGCAGCAAGACAGTCTATGTTGAGTTCCGCGATATCTACGGGAATCAGAGCAGAAGCTATTCTGCTTCCATTATCCTGGATACTCGTCCGCCTCGGATAACTAACGTGAAGACGGCGAATATCACTGCGAATTCAGCAACGATAACGTGGAACACTGACGAACCTGCCACCTCTACTGTTGAGTATGGGTTGACCGGAACGACCATGAGGGACGTGTCAGGCGACAGGTCGGTATCGAGTTCAGAAGCGTCGAGTCCTGCCGGTGATGTCGGCGCCAAGACGGTCATAATCACGCCGGTTGTACCACCTAGCTCCCTTAGGACCAGTCATAGCCTGACGTTGACAGGTTTGCGCGACAAGACAACATACTACTTCCAGGTTGTTTCGAAGGACGCGGCAGGTAATGCAGCAGTGGCATCTGGATTCTCGTTCACTACCGGCACCTCAACGGTGCAGCCACCGCCTCCGCCGCCTCCACCGCCGCCAACAGGGACGGTCAATGTGAACTGGGCGGCAGCGGCGAACGGAGGCCGCGCCAGCGCGTCAAGTTTCGCGCCAGCCAGTTCCGATGGACCGGCAAGGCCTGCATCGCTGGCGATTGACGGCAACATGAGGACATACTGGGAGTCTTCAACCCGAACCGGTGTTGCAGACCCGCAGTGGCTGATGGTTCAGTTTGCAGGACCTCAGACGATCAACTTCATCAGAACCAGTAGTGAAGGAACGCACTATCCAATGGACATCACTGTGGAAGTGGAGAAGAACGGGCTATGGGTTGCCGTGGCGTCATTCAAGTCGACAGCTGAAGCAAGGAAGTACATCAGTATCACAAAGCAGGCCGTGTCGTTTGAGTTCAAATTCGACCCGGTCGTTGCCACGGCAATTAGGATCACAGTTAGGAGAGTATCGAATCCAACTCATCCTATTCAGTTCTACGAAGTAGAGGCCCTAAACACAGGCAAATAACAGACGCAGATTGAGGTAGATGTGATACGGCTGCCGCACTCGAAATGGGTGCGGCAGCCAGGCGTACAGGGGCATGGAGTCCAGCGAAGCCACAGATGAGTCAACCGTTGCATGAGCCTGCTGAGCCCTGGCACTGTTATTGCGTGCCGGAAGCGGGGCATAATAGGACCGAGCTCAACGAATGGCAGGGGTTAGCATGAGAAAACCTGTTCCGGTTCGTCCAAGGCCAGCACGCCCTCCCGCTCGAGAGACGGCATGCGAGCATAAGGACCCAGTCCAAAGCCAGATAGCCTACTTGGAGAGCGCTCTGGGCTCCCCGGCAGACCTCGTGACCAAGTGCATTTCGGATTCCATTTGCCTTGCGTTTCTTGAACCGATTGTTGATGCAACGGCGGTGAGGGAGAGTGTTCTCGAGCCGTTATGCCGGTGGGGCGCAGATGCTGCTCTGGATCTCTGCGCCCTTGCCAGCCAGGTTCCAGTGGCTTCTGTGGAACAGGTGACAAACCTTGATGCTGCAGTAGAAGGCCTTCTCGATGGAAAGGTAGCCCTCATGGCCAAGGGGTGTGACGCTCCGTTCTTGCTGGATCTAAGGGCCAGGGTGGCCAGGCAGATAGCTGCTCCGATATCACAACCGTCAGTGAGAGGACCCCGTGATTCCTTCACCGAGAGACTTTCGGACAACCTTGCCCTGATCAGGCAGAGAGTAAGGAATCGCGACTTGAGAGTCTGGGAGACGGTAGTAGGCAGTGAGACGCGGACCAGGGTGGCCATCTGCTACATTGAAGGAAAGGCTTCACAAGATGTTGTTGATACCGTGAAGCAGCGGCTGTCACAGATTGATATGCCTCACGTGCTTGACAGCTCTGACCTATTGCCCTATATTGCGATGCGCCGGTGGATGCTCTTCCCTCCTGCGGCGGCAACTGAGCGTGCGGACCGTGCTGCAGCGGGCATTCTCAACGGAAGAATCGCAGTTGTGTGCGACAACTCCCCTTTTATTCTAGTCATCCCTGTGCAGCTTCTTACGTTGTTTCACGCCAGTGAGGACCATTACAACCTGAGCATACACTCGGTATTGCTCAGAACTGTGCGCGCCATTGGCTGGTTTGCTGCTACGATTGCTCCCGGGTTATATGTGGGCCTTGCGTCGTTTAACCCTGGAATCCTGCCCCCTAATGCGATAATGACTCTTGCTGCGGCAAGGCACGGTGTTCCCTACCCTCCAATCGTCGAAGTCTTGATAATGGATATTGCTTTGGAGATGCTCGCCGAGGCCAGTGCAAGGCTGCCGACTTACATTGGGGGCGCCGCCATGGTGGTCGGAGGACTTGTGCTGGGAACTGCGGCGGCAGAAGCCAGGCTTGTGAGCACGGTGATGATTGTGGTGGTAGCAGTGACTGCAATCGGGTCATTTGCGATGCCTGATTATCAAAACGAGCTCTCGTGGCGCGCAGCCAAGTATCTGTATACATTCTTCGCTGCCATTCTCGGCATCTACGGCTTGGCGACTGCTGGATTCATCATACTCGTATATCTTTGCTCAATGGATGTCCTCGGAGTCCCTTATCTATCGCCATTTGCGCCCTGGAGGTGGACAGCCATCGCCAAGGACACGGTGATTAAGGTGCCTGCACCGTTGGGGGTGGAGCTTGAGAAGGTGCAGCGTAAGGAAGAAGCTGAGGGGAC